>OMQZ01000162.1 GCA_900313355.1 uncultured Rhodospirillaceae bacterium | reverse complement strand
TTTCTTCAACGTTATCAAGTCCGTAAACTAAAGCAATTCCGTCACCGATAGACAGAACGTGTCCTATTTCGTTTAAGTCTGTTTTTAGGTCGTATTCTTCGATTTTTTCTTTTAACAGAGATGATATTTCATCAGCTTTAATTGCCATTATTTTAAACCTTTCATCAATTTCTCGAGTGTGTTCAATTTTCCTCGAATCGAATCGTCAATTTCTATTGAATGATAGTGTAAGATAAGACCTCCTAGTAAATTTTCATTTAATTTATAGGATAAAATGACCTCTTTTTTGAGTTTTTTTTGTAAGCCTTCTTTAAGTTTTTTTTCTTGTGTTGCGCTTAAGGGCTGAACGGTTTCTACCAATATTTTAAGAAAACCTTCTTTTTCAAGAATAAAATCGTCAATCGCAACAGATATTTCAGGCAGAAGATTAAGTTCTTTGTTTTCAGCCAAAATGTATAAAAACTGATGTGTGATTTTGCTTAAATTTGCTTTTTTGCTAAAAAAATCAATACTTTCTTTTTTTTGAGAATCTTTTAAGAGAGGTGAATTTAGTTGTTTTAGAACCGAGTTGTCAGATAAGGCGGTATTTAAGCTTTGAATATCTTTTTTTAAGGCGTCAACGGCATTTTGCGCTATAGCGGTTTGAAACAGCGCTGAGGCGTAATTTTGAATCTGTTTTCTTATGTTTTCTTTTTTCATTATTTCATCTTTCTACATAAATGAATAGGGATCAATATCTACTTCAAGTTTTACGTTCGAGGGCAAATTTATGCCATAAAGCCATGTTTTAACAACGTTTTGTATATTTATAGTCTTTAATGTTTTCAAAAGCAAGCGGTATCTGAATTTTCCACGCAGCATATAAATCGGTGCAGGAGCCGGCCCAAGCAGGGTTGCCCCTGATATTTTTGGGAAAATTTTTGCTAAGTGGTATGCGGCTTTTTCGCATAATTGTTCGTTTGTTGATGAGACAATCACTGCGGCAAGCTTTCCGTATGGAGGCAGGTTTAAGTTTTTGCGTGTTTGCTTTTCAATAGAGATAAATTCTTCTCTGTTTTGAGAGACAATCGCTTTTAAGACATTATTTTCGGGGTAAAGCGTTTGGAAATATACCGTTCCTTTTTTTTGAGCACGTCCTGCGCGACCGGAAACTTGAGATAAAAGCTGAAATGTTTGTTCTTGAGCACGCAAGTCACTTCCCATCAAGCCGAGATCAGCATCAACAATGCCGACGACAGTGAGGTTTGGAAAGTGATGGCCTTTGGCTAAAATTTGGGTGCCGATTAATATATCAATCTCTTTGTTTTCCATTTTTGAAATAATTTCAGAGATACTTTTGAAAGAAGAGGCCGTGTCGCTTGAGATAATCTCAACCTTTGCCAAAGGAAAACGAAATTTAACCTCTTCGGCAATGCGCTCCACCCCAGGGCCGCAGGCTGTTAAACCATCTGTTGATCCGCATTCAGGGCAAATTTGGGGTGTGGTGATGGTATAACCACAGTGGTGGCAAATCAGCCTCTTTTGCGTTCGGTGTTCGGTGAGCCATGCGGAGCAGTTCGGGCATTGAAGTCTTGTTCCGCAATCTCGGCAAATCATTAAAGGAGCGTAGCCTCGCCGATTTAAGAATAATACTGATTGTTCACCTTTTTCGTAATTTTCTTTTAAGGCTGAACATAATGTGGGTGAAAGCCATGAGGTTCCCCAATCACCTTTTTGCGGTTTGTCTTTTTTTAAATCCAAAATTTTGATTTGGGGCATTGAAGCAGAAGCATATCTGTTTTTTAAAACAACTGTTTGATATTTTCCTTCTTCAACATTGACAATCGTTTCTAAATCAGGAGTGGCGGTTGAAAGAATAATCGGAATGTTTTCACATTTTGCTCGGACAACGGCCATATCGCGCGCCTGATAATTGACCATGTCTTCTTGTTTGAAGGTTTGATCGTGGCTTTCGTCAACAACAATTAAACCTAAATTTGAATAAGGTAAAAAGAGGGCACTTCTGGCGCCGACCAAAACTTTTGCGCGACCTTCAATAGCAGCTTGCCATGTTTGGCGGCGCTGGCTTTGATTTAAGGCACTGTGCCACTGATAAGGTTTCACACCGAATCTTTTTTCAAAGCGCTCAAGCCATTGTGTTGTTAAAGCAATTTCAGGAACTAAAATCAGAACCTGTTTTTCTTGTTTTAAGATGTTAATTGCGGCTTCGAGATAAACTTCCGTTTTTCCGGAGCCTGTGACACCATCAAGAAGGGTGACGTTAAAACCTGATTGTGACTTGATTAAAAATTCGGCAGCTGATTGTTGTTCGGGAGTGAGAGAAACAGCAGTGCCCTGAAATTCAAAATTTTGTGTGTCTTTTTTCTTTTCAGAGGGCATCGGCTCTAAAATTTTTGCTTCAATTAAGGTTTTTATGACGCTTGGAGATACACCTGTTCCGGCGATAATTTCAGCTTTTGAATAAGGAGCATGTTTTAAAAGGTCAATCACATGCCATCTTGCGTCTGAATTTTTAAGTTTTGCTTCGGCGAGAGTTTTGCCCGTTAATTTATATAAAATATGCATTTTAGGATCATCAAAGGCATTTTTTGCACATAAAACCATTTTTAAGACCAACCCCACAAATGCCAAGTTATATTTTGCAACCCATTCCACAAATTTGATGAGTGATGGCAATAAGCGGTATGGCAGAACATTGATGATCGATTTTATCTTTTTTTCTTCAAGATCTGATGATTTGCCGATTTTCCATACGACACCGATTTCAACACCTTTTCCGAACGGCACACGAACGATGTCGCCTAACTTAATGTTATCAGAGGCGCTATAATCAAAAACATCATTAAAAGGCAGGGTAAGCATCACCCCGACAATCTTGGTCATATTTTATCCTTTTGTTTTGTGTTTTGATTATAATGATCTCTTTGAGCTTTTGCTATTAAAACCCGTTATTTCTCTACAGGATTTTTTCTTTACAAAAAAAGCCCCGTTAAGGGGCTTAAAAAAGTTATTGCGCCGCTGATGGCTGAAGCATGATTTGATCAACTTCGACGATGTTGACGTTGTCGTTTTTATCAATTTCACCGACAATCGTGACCATGTCGGTTGGGGAAACATCTTGGCCGTTCCATGCATAGCCTTCAATTTCAACAACGATTTCGCCAGTGTTATCGTTAAAGAGATATTTGTCTTTTTTGAGACGTTTTGAAATGTTTCCTTGCAATACGACCATCACATCTTCGTTCATATTTTGCGCATCTTGAACGGTTGATACAGGCATTTTTGATAGGTCTTGTTTAAATCCGCCCATCGTTTTTTTGCCATGGTCTCCGGCAGAGGCTGCGGCTGATAAGCCCATCATTAAAGCAACTGTGAGTGCGGTCAAAGTTTTGTTCATATTTTTTCTCCTATAAAATTGAATTTGCTTATCTGATATAGCCTTCAGATATTTTTTTTAAATAGAACTTTCAAATTAAAAAAGAGTGCTTATATCGTTTTTGTGAGTTTTAACAAATTGAAAGGAAAAATTATGGTCGAAGTAACGATACAAAAAGAAAAGCCTAAAAGATATCGCTGTTGCGCCGGATTTTGGCACGCTGTCGCAGGTGCATTGATGGTTTTAATCGGGTTGTTTTTATGGTTTAATCCTGCGGTCAGTCTAATTGCTCTGGCACTTTATTTGGGTGCGGCATTGATTATTGTCGGTGCCGGATATGTCAGTTCGTCTTTGGAGGCGGACAACGGTTGGTGGACATTTGTCGGTGTGCTTGATATATTAATCGGTCTTGTGCTTGTCTTTAATATGGGAATTACGGCCGCAACATTGCCGATTATTTTTGCAATATGGTGTTTGGCTGTCGGAGCGGCACAAATTGTCAGCGCGTATAAATTCGGGCGTGCAGATCTGCCGTGGGGCTGGAGTATGGCTCTTGGTGTGTTGGGGGTTGTGTTCGGGTTTGTGATTGTAGAATATCCTTTAATCGGAACAATTGCTATCAGCACTTTAATGGGGCTTTATATGGTTGTTTACGGCATTTTTGAAATTAGCGAATATCTGTATTTCGGAAAATTGGAACATCTAAAATCCGAATAAAAAAAGAACCTCATTTGAGGTTCTTTTTTATATTAATACACATCCGTATAAAACAGCAAAAAAGTGCATAATTGTTCCCGCAAGCACGAAAAAGTGCCATATGGCATGTGTATATTTTTTCTTTTTCATGACATAAAAGACAACACCTCCCGTGTAAAACAAACCGCCCAAGACTAAGAAAATAAGACCTAATCTGCTGATGTTATTGATTAAGGGTTTTGTTGCAAATATGATGAGCCAACCCATTAATAAATAAAGCCCGATTGACCAGATTTTTGTGCCGCTGCCGGATAATGTGAGCTTTAAGATTGTGCCAAGAAGAGCTAAAAACCATATGATGCCGAAAATGGTCCAGCCGATTGTGCCGCGCAAGTTTACGAGCAAAAACGGGGTGTATGAGCCGGCAATCAAATAATATATCGAAATATGGTCGAATTTTTTTAAGATTTTTTTTGCGTGCTCATTTGGAATCGCGTGATAAATTGTTGAGGCTGTATAAAGAATAATCATAGAACAGCCAAAAATAACCGTTGAAACAATTGTCCATGCATTTCCGTAGACGGAAGAAAAGGCTGCCAAAATGACAAGTCCGGCAATGCTTAAAATGATGCCTAAGCCGTGAATGGAACAATTGCAAATTTCTTCAATAATTGTGTAGGGACGTTGCATCTTGACTGTTTGGTTCATATTCGTTTCCTTCAAAATTTTATTTTAGGGAAATAAAAGTTAGCAGTTTTTTTGAAGAAAGTAAAGCCTTAAAAAAAGCTTGTATTTGATAAAATTTTGTCATATTATATGGCTAGATTTGAATACTTATTAAATTATTGCGATATGAAACCGAAAGATATTGCACGTCTTACGGAGATATCCGTCAAGATGATGAGGGGAGCTCTTCCGTTCTTCCTGATTTCGGCAGTCGTTTATGCTATCACAGCTTCGCACGGAGGAGGTGCTATGGCACTTCTGATTTCAAAGTGGTGTATGGTTGTGTTTGGCGTGATGTGTTTGCCGATGGTTGTTCTGATGCTGATTTTCGGGGTCGGTTTGTTTCTCGAAAAGTAGGGAAAAAACAAAAAGCGTGGTGTCTCGGACATCACGCTTTTTGTTTTTTGGCTAGAGGCTAGGCTTGATCAAAAATGATTGCCTTAATCGTCTCAAAGTCGAGACAATGCGGTTTTCCTTTTCTGCTTTCTTCTTTTTGAAGTTCGCGTTCGGGTCCTTCCCACACCCACAAATCCATTCCGTCAACGCAGGATACGTATTCGGAAGGATAAATTCGTCCGCCTAAGGCTTCTTTGAGCGCCATGGCATGGTTTTTGGAACCAGTGAAGTAGCTCCAGTCCATGCTGATGAGCTCAAAGTCGAGTTCGTGGCGTCGAGACCAGTGATAGACGAGATCGCGTTGGACACATCCAGAGTCGCGGCAACGGAAGAAAACGTTGTCTATTCTTCTGACGTAACCGTCGGGCGAAACGCCCCAGCTGAGCTCATTTTGGATCTCAGCCAATGTTTCTTTTCGGCTATTCATCGCTGTCCCTCCCCAAAGAGTTTTTTGAGTTCTTTCCTTTCTTTCCTGTTCTTGATAAGCAGGGAAGTCAAGCTGGTAAAAACACAGATGAAGCAAGGGATAGCGTACCATGCGGTGACGGTCGGGAGCTCGGTGTTGAAGAATTCAAGCGCGATCCAGCCAATGGCTAGTTCAAGCACCAGAAGACCAAACAGACCAAAGCATCCGAAGATGCCAATCCTTGCTTGCCACTCGGGCAGATGAGCGTAGACGATGCACATCTTGAGACAACCATAGCTCCAAACAAATCCGGCCAGGCAGGCAAGGCAGGTCAGAACAGTGCTGTTGAAGATGGTGCTGAGGACGACGAAGATGAGGCCGAAACTGAGGCCCAGAGCGCAAAGAATAGCAGCTTTCTCTTCTTTGCTCGTTTTGTTCCACTTTTTGAACATAGATACAAAAATATTTAAGGGTTAATATATTCAGAATAAGGTTTTATGGGTATTTTTATATCAGTTTTCTGTCTTTTTGTCAATAATAAAAATTGATTGACATGATTTTTTTGTTCTTTATACTCTTTTGATATGAAAAAGTATCAGATTATCGGTTGTATGACCGGAAATTCAATGGATGCGGTCGATTTGGTGTTGACCGAGTTTGAGGGCGAAAAAATGAAAGATATTTGTTCGTTTTCTTTGCCCTTTACAAAAGAAATTCAACAAGAGATTGAAACTCTGCGGGCTGAAGTTTTTAATAAAACACGAGATGAAATTCTACGCCTGAGCGATTTTGAGACTGTTCACAATGAGTTTGTGCGTTTTGTGGCA
>OMQZ01000065.1 GCA_900313355.1 uncultured Rhodospirillaceae bacterium | reverse complement strand
TATCCGTTTTATGACGATATGGGTTTTTCAAGCGTGGAAATTGCGTATGTGATTAAAATTTTCGGGCTTTTTGCGACGATTTTTGGTGGTTTGTATGGCGGTTTATTCTTAAAAAAACACGGCATATATAAAGGGTTATATGTTTGTGTGTTTACCCAAGGTTTAACAACAGCTTTTTATGCCGTTCAGGCTTATGTCGGACATAGTGTGCCTATGCTTGTTTTAACAATTTCGCTCGAAAACTTTTCCTCCGGCATGGCAACGGCCGCTTTAGTGGCTTATATGTCATCGCTTTGTAACATCGCATACACGGCAACACAATATGCGTTATTGTCATCATTTTTGTCGCTTGCAAGAGACTTTTTTGCGGCCACATCGGGATATGTTTTAGAGGCAACAAATTGGCCGGTATTCTTTATCATTGCCGGTTTGATGTGTTTGCCTTCGGCTTGGGTTATCAAAAAAATTCAGATAGAAGAAACCAAAAAATAATTGTAATTTTATAAAAAAGAGAGTAAACTTCGTTTTAGGTTTAACTTAAAAGAAAAACAGTGGCAGACAACGAAGATAAAACATCTTTTCAGATAGGGGCCTTACGTGAAAAGGTAAAACAAGCGCGTCAAGATGAAAAAGACTTTGACGTTGATAAGCTGTATGAAAAAAATTTTTCGTGGTCGGCAATTTCCGAAGTGACAATCAAAGAAGGCGATGAAAAAGCACCGGTTCGAACGCTCAAAAGAAAAGGTGTCGGCGAAAATTTCAGCGGGCAGGTTTTGTATGGTTCAAAACACGCGGGTGAAGATTTTAAAAATGCGGACTTTTCCGGCGCAGACTTAAGAGATTCGGACTTTAAGAACGCCAACATGGAAGGGGCGGACTTTTCAAGCGCGGATTTGTCAGGCGCGGATTTGTCAGGCGCAAACTTAAATCAGGCCGTTTTTTCGGGCGCAACATTAAGAGGGACAAACTTCACCGGCGCAAAGATGAACGGTGTGACCTTAAAAGATGCGGATATTCAAGATGCAATTTTGCTTGATGTCGAAATGGACCAGATTGCTTTGCAGGAATTACAGGATCTGGTTGAATTTTTGGCGCAATATTATCCGCACAAATTAAATTTAAGGCGCATAAATTTAACGCTTTTGGATCTTTCGCGGATTGATTTGAGCCAAGTTAATCTGCGCGGGGTTGATTTTACGGGATGCAACTTTACGGGGGTGAATATTTATGAGCTTGATTTGAGCGAGTGTATTATCTCTCAAGCTCAAATCGAACAGGCCCTAGGGCGCCCGGTAACACCGAAAGAGTTAAAAGAAATTTTAGCCCCGAAAACAAAAAAGAAAAAATTTAAAGGGCTTGACTTGACGCAGTTTTTCTTTGCGGTCGGTCCGGCAGGTGTTTGGGACGCTTCAAAGCACCCCGGTATCAGAATTGAAGACATTATGCGTGCCGGAAAAAAACTTTATGATGCGTTCTTAAAAAGGCAGGACAGCGATGAAGAAATTTTGGAAAAATTTCACAACAGAGGCTTAAAAACCGAAGAACAAAAAGCAAAAGAACGTCATGAAAAAATGCGCCAGCAGTTGGAAGAAAAAAAATATGAACTCAGAAAAGAAAAAGATAACAGCGAATATGAAAAGAATTTAAGAAACGAACAAATTAAAGATGATCAAAAGGCAAAAGCCGAAAAAATAAAAGAAGAAATCATCAAAAGAAAGATGCAGGAAAAAATGGCAGAGCGCTCATATCGATTCGGACGCGATCAGAGGGGAAGATAACAAATGGAAGAAACGTTGTTTTCATCGCAGGTGAAACGTCCGCTTGCCGATCGTTTGCGTCCCGCTGTTTTAAGCGACGTTGTGGGGCAGGCTCAGCTCACCGGTGATGGCGCACCCTTAAAGAGAATGCTCGAGACGGGAAAAATTACCTCTTTTATTTTGTGGGGACCGCCGGGATGCGGCAAAACCACAATTGCAAGATTGATGGCCGAACACACGAATCTCTATTTTGAACAGATATCAGCCGTTTTTTCAGGTGTTGCAGATTTAAAACGCGTGTTCCAATATGCAAGTGACAGGCGCGCGACACAGGGAAAGGGAACGCTCCTGTTTGTTGATGAAATTCACAGATTTAACAAATCACAGCAAGACGGATTTTTGCCTTACGTTGAAGACGGAACGGTGATATTGGTCGGTGCAACAACGGAAAACCCTTCTTTCGAACTGAACGCAGCTTTGCTTTCACGCTGTCAGGTTTTTGTTTTAAATCGCTTAAATGCCGATGATTTTGAGGTTTTGTTAAAACGTGCGGAAAAGGAAGAAGGCAGAAAACTGCCGATTAATGAAGATGCACGCACATTCTTAAAAGAAATTGCAGACGGTGACGGCAGATATATTTTAAATCTTGCCGAAAGTATATGGTCATACGCCAAAGAAGGCGAAATTTTTGATAAAGACGCGGTGATGAACATTGTGCGTTCGCGTGCGCCGGTTTATGACAAGGGCAGAGATGGACACTACAACTTAATTTCGGCTGTTCATAAATCGCTTCGAGGCTCGGACGTTGATGCGGCGCTTTATTGGGTAGCAAGAATGTTAAGTTCGGGTGAAGATCCGAGATATGTTTTAAGAAGACTGGTCAGATTTGCAATCGAAGATGTGTCGCTTGCTGATCCGAACGCGGTTGTTGAGGCAATTGCGTGTGCCGAAACATATGAGCGCTTGGGCTCGCCCGAAGGGGACTTAGCCGTGATGCAGCTTGCCGCATATTTGGCAACGGCACCAAAGTCTGCCGCGGTTTATAAGGCGATGGACAAGGCCTACGCTTTGGCACGGCAAACCGGCTCGTTGATGCCCCCGAAGCATATCTTAAACGCACCGACAAAGCTGATGAAAAATTTGGGCTATCATGAAGGATATATTTATGATCAGGACTTAAAAGACGGCTTTTCGGGGCAAAATTATTTTCCGGACGGAATGGATAGGGTAAAATTATATGAGCCTGTTGAACGAGGGTTTGAACGAGAAATTAAAAAACGCATAGAATATTTTGACAATTTAAGAAAAGAAAAGAACAAGAAAAAATAGGGAAGCAGATCATGGCAGGGGTTAGTGTTGTAAAAGTTAAAAATGACGACGATGGAATAAGGCTAAATCGTTGGTTTTTAAGAGAATACCCGTCTTTGTCGCTTTCAAGACTTCAAAAACTTTTAAGAACAAAGCAAATCAAGGTTGACGGCAAGCGCGCTGAAACGTCAACAAGGCTCATCGCGGGGCAGGAAATTCGTATTCCGCCGCTTGATAATGAAAAAGCGCCGCTTAAAAATGATTTTGTTTCAAAGGCAGATGAAAAGTTCATTAAGGATATGGTGGTTTTCAAAGATGAAAATATCATTGTTTTAAACAAACCATCGGGAATTGCCGTTCAGGGCGGAACGAATCAGGAAAAACATATTGACGGTTTGCTTGACGCACTAAAATTTGGGCTTGAAGAGCGTCCGCGTTTAACCCACCGAATTGATAAAGAAACATCGGGGCTCTTGGTTTTAGCCCGAAATCGGAAATATGCGCTTGCGCTGACAAAAGCCTTTAGAGAACACGCAATTAAAAAAACGTATTTGGCTTTATCGGAAGGGTGTCCGAAAAAAGAGGCCGGCGAAATCAAAGCAAATTTGGAAAAAGTCGGCGAAAAAATGATTGTTAGTGACGGTGGACAGAGAGCTGTAACTGAATACGAAGTTTTAGATTCTCTTCAAACAAAGTTTTCTTTGATTAAAGCCTCACCGCTGACCGGAAGGACGCATCAAATAAGAGTGCATTTAGCTTTATTGGGCGCATCAATTGTCGGCGACAGGAAATACGGAAACAGAAATTTGAGCACGGATTTGGCTTCAAAATTGCATTTGCACGCATGGCAGATTGATTTATCTGAGGTAATGAACAAAAAATGTGTTGTCAAAGCGCCTCTTCCTGACTATTTTAAAAAAGATATTGATTTTTTGGGTTTGAATTTTAAGGAGAAATAAACTCATGTTGAAAGCACTGAAATGGACATTTGCAATTTTATCGTTTTTAATCGGGGCGGCCGTTATCGGACTTGTGATTTTTATCAGTCAGTTCGACTTAAACGAATATAAACCGCAGATTGAAAAACTTGTGTATGACCAAACAGGAAGGAAGCTCGAGCTCAAAGGTGATATCGGTATTAAAATTTCGCTGGTACCGACGCTTGAAACAAAAGATGTTGTGCTTGAAAATGCCGCATGGGCAGGAAAAAAAGCGATGGTTGAAATTAAAGAAGCGGATGTGACGCTCGGTATTTTACCGCTTTTAAACAAAAAAGTGGAAATCGAAGAAATCAATATTATTGAACCGGTTGTCAATTTAAGCATGAATACGGACGGAACGGGAAACTGGGTTTTTGAAAAGCCTGCCGAAGAAGCCCAAGAAAATAAGGAACAATCAAGCGAAAACCCGCAAAATGCCGAGCTCAAAGAAGAACCCTCAAAAAGCGTTGATGCGGCAGCTGCGCCGCTGCTTGCTGGGTTTGTGGCAAAAAAACTTTATATCGAAAACGGTGTGTTAAATTATGAAGATTTGAAATCAAAATCAAAAACAAACCTGAAAATAACCTTGCTTGAGCTGGCTTCTGAAGATATGGATTCTCAAGTCAATCTGAAATATGATGTTAACTATAACGGACAAGACATCAAAGGAACGGCAATCGGCGATTCGATTACGACACTGTTAAAAAATGAGCCATACAAGGTTGTTTTATCAACAAAAGCATATAACGCAAATTTGAAAGCAAACGCTAAGCTTGAAGATTTGATGGGTGATTTGAAATTTAATGTCAGTGCGGATATTTTAAGCCCGAACGGAAATTTTTCGTTGCCTAAAACAAGTTTGATTGCGGATGTGAAAGGTTCGTTAAAGCAAATGAGTGCCGCAATATCAAAGCTTGATTTAGGTGGCAACATGATAACAGGTAATTTTAACATAAATTTAGAAGGCAAAAAACCGGCCATCAACGGCAACATCAAAAGCGATTTAATTAATGTTCAAACATTAAAGGCTGAGGAAAAAACAGCGATGTTTTCAGTTGTGAGCGTTGCTGCGGCGGCATCATTTGTGCCGAATGAAAAGCTTGATTTATCGGCCTTAAATGAGCTAACGGCAAATATCGGATTTGATGTTAAAAAATTGATTTTAAATGAAGATATCAGCCTTGATAACTTAAAAGGAACGGCAGACATCAAAAACGGCATTTTAAACATTAAACCTTTCAGTTTTGTTGCCGGCGGTGGAAATGTGAGCGGAAACGCTTCGATTGAAGCAAAAAATAATGCGCTTGTCATTAATTTGGACGGCAAGAATATTGTCGCGCAAAATTTCCTGAAGAGCTTGGATCCGAAAAATGAGTCGACATTCGGTTTTAAGAGCGGCGGAAAAACGGATTTACATATTGCCTTAAAATCAAGCGGTGAAACATATCCGAACATAGTTGAAAACTTAGACGGACAAGTTCTTTTGGTTGTGGGACAATCACAATTGCAGGCGGGTGCCTTAAAATATTTGAAAGGCGGATTTATTTCGCAACTTTTATCGGCATTGAGCATTGAGGCAAAAGATCCGAAAATG
>OMQZ01000073.1 GCA_900313355.1 uncultured Rhodospirillaceae bacterium | reverse complement strand
TTATCAAACTCGAGGTTTAAATAATTAAGCTATGTTTTAATTCAATATTTAACTTAAAAAATCTTTTATGCGTTTTTATTGCTGTACGGTTTCTTCAAGAGCTTTTATTCTATCCGTCAAAAGTTTTTCATTAAACGGTATCGGAGAGGCTTTTTCCATGCCGGTTTTGATTTTTTTCTTGATTTCTGATATGTCAACCTCTTCTTTGTCTTCTTTTGCCTGCAGAGCATGTTTCCATTGGAATCTGGCTTCATCTTTTCGCCCCGATTGCCAATAAGCATCACCTAAATGGTCAAACACAATTGCGTTAGAGGGCAAATATTCGGAAGCGCGCTCCAAAACGACAGCCGCATCTTCATAACGGCCCATCTTGTATATAGCCCAACCGAGGCTATCTAAAATATGACCATCTTGTGAATTTTTATGATGTGCTTCAAAAATCATATAAAGTGCTTCGTTATAATTAATGCCGCGCTCTATCCATGAATAGCCCAAATAATTTAAGACATATGGGTGACGATGGCTTAATTCCAACGCTTTTTTAAAAATTTCTTCCGCATTATCCCATTTGTTTTGGCGCTCATAAGCAATTCCCAAAGCATAATATATCGCCCATCTTCCTCCGTCTGAAAGAGGTAACTGATCAAGTGCTTTTTGATAAAATTCTGCAGCCTTATCGTATTTGCCCATAACCCTGCTTATTTCACCCAAACGAAAGAGAACATGTTCGCTTTTCGGATATTTTTTGTGTAAGTTATTTAGTATTTCAAAAGCTTCTTTGTGTTTGTCCTGCCCCATATAGTTCGTTGCGATTTTGAGTTGCGTGACATAATAAACCGGCGAATCCTCTTTGATTTTCAAATATTCTTCGGCTGCTTTTTGGTATCTATCCGATTGTTCATACAAATCTCCCATCGCAACACGCGCAACTTCAAAGTCAGGATTTAAATAAAGAACCAATGACGTGAAGAGCTGAGCTACTTCGTTTTGAAATCCTCTAAAAATTGTTCCGACGTTAAAAACAGCTTCAGCCAACCCTTTTTGCGGGGTATCGATTAATTTTTCAATTTTTTCCGGCTCTGCTTCTTTAAAACTTTCAATCAAATCTCCCAACATCGGTGTTTCGTTGTTTTGTTCATAATATTTTTCGGCAACTTTAATGATTTTCTCTTTTTCGCCGTTTCTTAAATAAAAGTTTCCGATAATTTGCAACGCACGAAAAGACAAAGGCATTGTTTCATCATTGATCACAACTTCATAATTTTCAAAAGCCGCTTCTGTTTCTCCGAAATAATCATACATCATGCCTTTGTGCATATGATAAAGGGCTTCCAAACCTTCTTCATTTTTTAGCGCATCAATCGCTTTTAGAGCATCTGATTGTTTTCCTGAGGCTACAAGAATCCATCCTTGAAAGAGAGGTAATATTGTTTTTTGAAACGGTTTGTCCAACACCATAAGCGTGTCTTCATAGGCCTTCTTATAATCTTTTGCTTTCATATCTTTCGACATTAAAATAAAAGAAATTAAATTTGCCTCATCTCCTTTTTCTCGTGCTTTTAAGGCATATTGAGCAGCTTCTTCAATACGGCCTTCAGAAGCCAACAACAAATATATCGTACTGAAAACTTCCGGCTCATATGTTCCGAGATTGACGGTCTTGATGTAATAGTCTGCGGCAATGTCATAATGTTGTCTGATGTGCGCAACCCTTCCGGCCAAATACGTTCCGTACATCGTATCCGGAATATTTCTTGATGGGGCACTGAATGTATATTGTTTATCAGGTGATTTCTGTAACAAAAATTTTTCGGTGCACGAATTAAAGATTCCTACGCTTGCAATCAGCGCAATAACATATATGCATTTCATTATTTTTCTCATTTTTTTATTATAGCCTTAAATTGAATTCGACTTCAACATAAAATATAATTATTGTGTAAATAATTGCTTTATGTTGGCATAATTTTTTTTTGTTGCTATACTTTTTTTCATGAATAGCGTGCAAGATGTTAAAAATTTGCTTGAATGGTATATATTGTCCGGTGTTTCAGAAACATGCGGCGATGTTTGTTTGAAAGTTTTTGATCAGCCCGCTCAATCTTCTTTTCGACAAGCCACGACCGATTTATCTCAAAATAAAATAGCTTCAACTCAAAATGCAAGAGAGTTGTGTTCAAAAGCTGAAAGTCTTGACGAGCTTAAAACACTTGTTTCAAATTTTGACGGTTGTGCTTTGCGCTTAACGGCTAAATCTACCGTTTTCGGTGCCGGAAACCCCAAAGCTTCTTTAATGATTATCGGTGAAGCTCCCGGCGCCGATGAAGATCGCGTGGGGCTTCCTTTTGTCGGCAGAAGCGGAAGATTGCTCGAAAAAATGCTTTCATCAATCGGGCTTTGCCGTGAAGATGTTTATATTACAAACGTTTTGCCTTGGCGCCCTCCGGGGAATCGCACACCCACTGATGCTGAAGTTGCTATATGTTTGCCGTTTTTAAAACGCCAAATCGAATTGATTAATCCCAAACTTTTGCTCCTTTTGGGCGGAAGTGCCGCTAATGCTTTGCTCGATAATTCTGATTCTATTTCTCGTTTACGCGGACATTTCTTTGATTATCAGGCATCTCTTAAATCAAGTATTCCCGCAATAGCGAGCTTTCATCCGGCCTATTTGCTTCGCAACAGTGCCCAAAAGGCAAAAGCATGGATTGATTTTTTGCGTATTTTAAAAAAATTAAAGGAAAATTAAATAAAATCATTATATTGTATTTATAAATTAATTTTGGTAAAGGAAGGAAAACCATGATAAATTTTCAAAAAGTCTTATTTTCACTCAGTTTAACAGCATTTACTTTTGCCGGTTCTCTTGCTTGTGCTCAAAATGCACCGAAGGCTCCTGATAATTCAAATGCTGAACCTCAGGCTGCTTCTCCTTTTGGCGATAAACCTCAGGTCATTTTATTTAAAATTCATGATATTAAACCGGTTGTTAATGCCGAAGGTGTAACAACGGCTTGTGAATATACGGCAACATTTTTTAACCGCACACCTTTGAGTTTGCGTCAGGCAAAAGTCAACTTCGGTTGGTCTGACAATATCTCTGAAACCTTCTTTGCCGAAGAAGAAACAGATGAGACACAAACTTCTCAAGATGAAACGGAAAACACACCAAAACCTCAAAATAAGCCCAAAGAAAAAGAGCAAGCCCTTGGTACAATTCTATCAAGCGTTGATTTGCCCGCTCTCGGTTCTCTTCGTCAAATCAGCGTTCAAGGTCGTGCTGAAACAGACAAATGCTTTGCGCTGTTTGACAACTTAAAATTTGAAGTTCCCGTTTGCAATATTTTAGGGCAGGATCAAGGTCGTGAAGGCGTAAGAGGCGGCGTAAACTGCGCAGGTTTGTTTGCATACGTCAACTCAAAACATCCTGAATATTATGGTGAATTTAAGGAAATCTCTTATGAAGAACAAGTTGCTATGGAAAAGACAGCCGAGCAAAAAGAGAGTGAAGAAATTGCTGCCATCAACCAAGTTATTACAACAGATTTGCAACAAATTACAACAACTCTGAGCAACATCAAGTAAGAGTTTTCAATGGCTAAATTTCAACCAAAATTTTCTATCGGCAGCCTCGTCTCGGGGCTGTCGATACTTTTTGTTTTTTATTCCGGCGTTGCAGGGGCTCAGGTTTTTAATGCAAACACCGGAAATGAAAATCAACAAGCCTCAAGTTCTTCCGTTCAATTCAGATCCGTTGATACTCAGACTCCCGAAAGTGTTTCTGAGAGGCGCAAAAATCAAGAAATCAGACTTTATATGCGTGATTTTAAGGTTTATAAAACGCTTTCGGGCATAACCAACTGTTCTATGCGTTTTTATGTTGAATCGACTATGAAATCGCCTATTTCGAACATCAGCTATCGCCTAAAATGGCCTGAGATGGAAACACCGATCAGTTTTGATTCTGTTCAGCCAAACTCCAGCGTTTATGTTACTTATGCATTGCATGGCAACGGCTGTTATCATATGGATAAAACACCTAACATTATTGTTAACAGGTGTCGTGTTAAAAATATGACACAACAAGCCTGCACAGATTCAATACGTTGGGTTAAATAACCAAAACAAAAGAACCTTAATTTTAAGGTTCTTTTTTTGTTTATCTTTTTAATAGAGTGCGGC
Source organism: uncultured Rhodospirillaceae bacterium (assembly GCA_900313355.1). Classification (GTDB taxonomy): domain Bacteria; phylum Pseudomonadota; class Alphaproteobacteria; order RF32; family CAG-239; genus UBA1254. The sequence goes on along the minus strand of OMQZ01000073.1, from coordinate 7,033 downwards.
GATTTCCGGATCGTTGAAATATTTATCAATTGCGGCAGTTGCTGATGATGCGAGCTTTTTGCGATAGCTGGATTGCTTGAGTTGAGCTTCCTCCTGTCTGTTCGATAAATAACCCATTTCAAGAAGTGCGGACGGAATATCCGGCGCTTTCAAAACAGCGAATCCTGCAAAACGATGGGTGTCGCTGACCAGTTTGATTGATTTTTTCATTTCGCCAACCATATATCCCGCAAACTTAGAAGACTTGTTGCGACAATCCGTTTGTGACAGAGAAATCAAAATATCATTGATCTCTTTCGAGTTTTCAGAAAAATCAACACCGCCTATGATGTCTACTTTATTTTCGCGCTCAGCCAATGCCGCCGCCTCTTTGTCGGAAGCTTTTTCCGAAAGCGTATAAACCGAAAGACCTTTGGCATTTCTGTTGACTGCACTGTCCGCATGAAGCGATACAAACAAATCGGCCTTATATTTTTGGGCTATTTTAACACGTTGACGAAGTGGAATAAAAATATCCGTACTGCGTGTTAAATACACTTTGTAGCCTTTTTTCTCCAGCATTGCTTTTAATTCTTTGCCCATCGCCAGCGTGATATTTTTTTCGTATGTCTTGCCATATGCGCCGATTGCTCCCGGATCTTTTCCTCCATGACCGGGGTCTAAGACAATAATTTTCTGACGTGATTTCGGTTTAGCTGCCTTGTCTGAACTCTTGAACCAACTGCTTGTTGACGAAAACGTTGATGCAACTTTCGTGTCGGAGGTTTTAGATTTGCTCGTGAGGGCGTATTTTAAGCCTATCTTTTTATTAAAATCTCTTTCAGAGGCAACAACCAAGTCAACAACAAAGCGCCAATTGTTGTTTTGAGACGGCGGAAGCATAAAAGCTTGTTTAATCAGCACAGGCTTTTTTAAGTCAAAAACGACTCTTTTATCCGTTTTATTTAACTCGCCTATTCTTGTTGCTGAGATAATGCCGTTTTTTGAAACCTGTAAATTCTTACTGACTTTTGTTGAAAGAGCGTCTACCACAAGCCTTTTCGGATCTGAGAGCAAAAACACCTGATAATCAAATTTTTGATCTGCATCAAAAACAATACGTACGCTGCTGACCTGTTGACCGACGCGCATATTTTTGATGGTTGCCGCACATGTTTGTTTTGACGCGAAACAGCAAAACACAAACAAAACCGTCAAGAAAACGGCAAAACTGTTTTTCAATATCTCAAAAAATTTTTTCATGAGCGTCATTTTACAGCTCAGATGTTACTAATCTCTTAAAAAAATATTGAAGATTTTAAAATTTTCTTATTGTAATTTTAAAACAAAATCTATATTGTATAAAAGTCCGGTTTAATTGCGCACGGAAGATTTTGCATAAGATGCGTTGCCGGCAAATGTAGGTGCAGAGTTTTGTGTCTTTTATAAAGATCTTAATTAAGAAGAAGAAAGAACACGGTCTTTATAAAAGTGTGAAGATATAAGGCGCTTTATGTGCGCTGTTTACCAGAGAGGAAAAGTCCTTTTCTTGTTTATTTTCCGCAGAACTTTTGCAGTGGGCAAAAATTTTATATGTTAGGAAAATAATATGTCAAAAAGAATGTTAATTGATGATACACAACCCGAAGAAACCAGAGTTGTTATTGTCGATGGAAATAAAGTTGAAGACGTTGAATTTGAATCAACTTCAAGAAAGCAGATTAAAGGTAATATTTATACAGCCAAAGTTGTTCGTGTCGAACCTTCTCTTCAAGCGGCTTTCATTGATTATGGCGGGAACAAACACGGTTTTTTAGCTTTCAGTGAAATTCATCCCGATTATTATAATGTTTCTGATGAGCTTCTTGCATCTATTGATAAAGAAGTTGATGAGATTATTGAAAATAAAAAACAATATATTAAAGAGCGCCGTGAACAACGCGCACGCTACCGTGCCGAAAAGAAAGCTCAATATGAAGCACGCAAGGCTGAAGAAGAAAGGTTGAAAGCTTTAGAAGAACAGCAAAGTGAAGAGCCCAAAGCCTCTGAGCCTACAGAAGAAGCACCTCAAGAAGAGGCCGCTCCTCAGGGCGTCATTTTCGGTGATTCGATTTTAACTTCTGAAGCTCAAGAAAATACCGAATCGGAAACTCCGGTCCAAACTCAAGAAGAATCTGAACCTGTAGCTGAAGCTCAAGCGCAAAGCGAAGATGGCTCTCAAATGGCGGAAGATTCAAGCAACACCGAAAAACGTCGTCGCCGTCCTTATCGCAGCAATCGCCGCCGCATGAAAGACGGCGAATCCGCTGAACCCGAGGCGAAAGAAAAACAAGAAGATTTCAAAGTCTTGTCTGCTCAAAGCATCGACGAAGATGACAAGTTTGACGAAGGAGATGACCTCAAACCTGTTATGGGCGAAAACGATAATGACAGCGATGATGATATTGATATAGATATTTCCGATAACACGACAGATGCCGAATTCGAATACAGTTTTGAAGTTCAGCGTAAACTCATTCGCGCCCGAAAACTTTACCACAATTCGAACATTCAAGATGTGATTAAAGAAGGGCAGATTTTGCTTGTTCAGGTTGTTAAAGAAGAGCGCGGAAACAAGGGAGCATCATTTACGACTTATCTTTCTTTGGCCGGACGCTACGGCGTCTTGATGCCCAACCGAATCAAAAGCGGCGGTGTTTCGCGAAAAATTACAAACGCAGCTGACAGAAAGCGTCTTAAAGACATTATCAAAACACTCCCTCTTTCGATGGATATGTCGCTTATTATCCGCACAGCCGGCGAAGATAAAACTGAAGAAGAGATTGTGCGTGACTATAACTACCTTATACGCACATGGAATTTGATTCGTCTTAATGCTTTACAAAACAAAGCCCCATCCCTTGTTTATGAAGAAGGCGATTTAATCAAACGCGCTTTGAGGGATATGTGTTCAAATGATATTGCGGAGATTATTGTTGACGGTGACGCTGCTTATAAAGCTGCACGTGATTTTGTTAAAATTTTATCGCCTCAAAGTCTGCGTAAATTAAAATGTCGCAAACCTAATGAAACGCCTGTTTTCCAACGCTATCAGATTGAGGCTCAACTTGATAAGCTTCATAATCCGATTGTTCAGCTCGAATCGGGCGGTTATTTGGTGATTAATCCAACAGAAGCCTTAGTTGCTATTGATGTTAACTCCGGTCGTGCCACAAAAGAAATGGATATTGAAGAAACAGCCTTAAAAACAAACTTAGAGGCCGCCGATGAAATTGCTCGTCAACTTAAAATGCGCGATTTGGCAGGATTGGTTGTGGTCGACTTTATTGATATGGACGATCCCAAAAACAACATTGCCGTTGAAAAACGTATGAAAGAGGCCTTGAAGACAGATCGTGCGCGTGTTCAAATCGCTCGCATGAGCTGTTTCGGACTTTTGGAAATTTCGCGTCAGCGTATGCATTCTTCTTTCGTCGAAAGCAATTATGAACCATGTCCTTATTGCCACGGACAGGGCGTTATGCGCACAACCGAATCGGGAGCGGTTCTTATTTTGCGTGCTATTGAAGAAGAAGGCATAAAAAACAGATTTACAAGCTTAACTGTTTCTGTGCCGACAGATACGGCTGTTTATTTGCTCAATCAAAAGCGCAAAAATTTGGCAGATCTTGAAGAACGTTATAATATGTCTGTTGTGATTTCTGCCGACAACTCAATTAAAAATGTTTCTGATTACAAAATCGAGCGTCTGCGTCAGCCAAAGGTTTCCGAATCTGTTTCCGAAACGGTTCCGGCGACAACATATTCTGACGCTTTTGTTCAAGATGAAGAAGATAATGATGAATCTTTTGTTGATCAAACAGCCCAAGATGGCAAAACCTACTCTAACAGACGCTTCAATCGCAGACGCGGTCGTTTTGATCGCCGCCGCAGAGATAACCAAAACAATTTGAAAGAAGCGCCGGTTATTTTGTACAGCTCAGATGACATAAATGTTGATAAAGATCAAACTCAAAAGAAAACAACATGGTGGCGAAAATTAATCGGATAGGCAAAATATTTTTCAAAAAACTGTTGTTTGGTTTTTGCCTTTCAACAGCTTTTTGCCTGCCGGCATTTGCGGAACCCTCTCTTTTAACTGATGATGAAACGGAAACTTTCATTCAGGAAATCGTCAAACCTATCTTTAAGGTTGCCGGTATTTCTTATGATCCAAACCGCATTCATCTTTTAAATGATATGAGCCTAAATGCTTTTGTGTCTGATGGAAATCATTTATTTGTGCATACCGGAACTCTTTTAAATGCCTCAAACCCTAATGAAATTTCAGGTATTTTAGCACACGAGAGCGGACATATTGCCGGTGGGCATATCATGCGTCAAAAGCTTAAAATTCATGATTTACAAACACTCTCTGCCATTTCGCTTATTGCCGCAGGCGCAACCGCTGTGGCGTCCGGCAGGGGCGATGCAGCCATGGCCGTGGCTTTGGGCTCTCACGGCTCTTTGCTCAATTCAATGATGGCCTATCAAATGAGCGAAGAACGCAGTGCCGATGAAAGTGCCGTCAAATATCTTAAGGCTCTCGGACAATCTCCGGCCGGCTTAAAACATTTTATGAAAACAATTCAAAAAACGAATCGCCTTTCAGGTTATACGGAGAACCCTTATTTCAGAACCCACCCGATGAGCAATGAACGTATGACCTTTTTTGAAAAAGCCGTTAAAGACAACGGCGGGAAAACTTCAACAGCTTTAGATGAAAACTTTAAATTTGTTCAATCAAAGCTGTCTGCTTTTTTGTTGCCTATTGATCGAGCTCTCAAAAAATATCCTCTTTCTGACCAATCAGATGCGGCAAAATATGCGCATGCTATTATTAAATTCAGGCAAAAAAAATATGTTGAGGCATTAAAATTGATTGATGAACTTATTTCAAAACACCCGCAAAACCCTTATTTTTACCAGCTTAAAGGGCAATTTTTATTTGAAAACGGTAAACTTTCAGAAGCATTGAATGCTTATCAAAAATCGCTTGAGATTAAACCGTCTTCTGTTGAAACCAGCTTTCTTTATGCCGAATGTGCACTTGAGATGAAACAAAACAAAGCTTATTTGCAAGATGTGATTAATACCCTAAATAAGCTCCAAATTCAAAACGAAACACCTCACGGTTGGGAGCTATTGGCAAAAGCCTATCATCAAAAAGGTTTAAGAGCTGAAAGCCTGTATGCTTTGGCAAAATACAGCTTTATGATTGAAAATATTGATACGGCAAAAAAACAAATCAAACAAGCTCTTGAACTAAATCCTTCCGAGGGTTTGAAATTAAAGCTTTCAGACCTGGAAAACGAAATCAAACAAAATCAAGATTAAAAGCTCAATATGCCGTGCGACTGCTTGCGAAGCCTGCCAAATAAAAGCAAATAGTGTGTTAATACGCCGAAAGTCTGTTTCCGCAGTGTACAAAGGGGTACATAAAGAAACAGACTTTCAAGTAGTTACCAGCTATTCGCTTTTATTTTACTTTTTCAACTTGAGCGAATTCTAATTCCACCGGTGTATAACGCCCGAAGATAGAAACCGAAACTTTAAGACGTGTTTTTTCATTGTCAACTTCTTCAACAACGCCAACAAATGAGGCAAACGGACCATCAGTAACACGAACATTTTCGCCGACCTCAAATGAAGCCACGGTTTGCGGACGTTCAACACCTTCTTCCATTTGTTTTAAGATGCGTTCAACTTCTTTTTCGCTAATGGGCTGGGGTTTGTTACGGCTGCCTAAGAAACCGCTGACGCGCGGTGTGTTTTTCACAACATGCCAAACATCATCATCCATTTCCATCTTAACCAAAATATAGCCCGGAAAGAACTTGCGTTCTGCGCTGACTTTTGCGCCTTTTTTAATTTCAACAACTTCTTCCGTCGGCACAAGAACTTCCAAAATCTTATCTTCTATTTTTTTGATAACGGCTTGTTCTTTGAGCGACTCGGCAACTTTCTTTTCAGAGCCGGAATAAACATTTACAACATACCAACGAGCGGCCATAACAACTATACTCCCAATCTCAAGATGAGTTTAACAGCAGCAGCCAAAACAACATCAACGGCAAAGAAGAAAATTGCAGCGAGCGCCACAATGATGAGCACAATCGTTGTGACCTGCGTTACTTCTTTTCTTTTCGGCCAAGTGATTTTTTTAACTTCTTGGCGGACTTGTCTAAAAAACTGTATCGGACTAACTTTCACCTTAAAATCCTCAATAAAAAAATTGATATCAACGCTTTGTTTCAAAATTGGCAGGGGTGGCAGGATTTGAACCCACGACACTCGGTTTTGGAGACCGATGTTCTACCAACTGAACTACACCCCTAAACACTTGATTGAGCGGTTTGTGTTATTGATACACATATATTCTTTCAAAATCAAGTTTTTTTTCAAAGAATCGAGCATATTTTTCAAAAATTTATGCTTCAACCTCAGGCTTTGCGCGTTTGCGTGCGAGCGGATCCAAAATCTTTTTGCGCAGGCGGAGTGATTTCGGTGTTACTTCTAAGAGCTCATCTGCCTGAATATATGATAAAGCTTGTTCCAAACTCATCTTTCTCGGCGGAATTAGGTCAATCGCTTCATCTTTTCCGGCTGCACGAATATTTGTTAACTGTTTTGTTTTGGTCGGATTGACTTCAATGTCATTTGACTTTGTGTGTTCGCCTATGATCATACCGACATAAACCGGTGAGTTATGTTCCACAAACATCGGACCTCTGTCTTGAAGTTTCCATAATGCATAAGCAACTGCCGTTCCGTTTTCAGAAGAAATCAAAACGCCTGTCCGTCTGCCTTCAATTTCACCTTTATACGGTTCATAATCGTAAAAAATACGGTTCATCACACCCGTGCCGCGTGTGTCGGTTAAAAATTCGCTGTGATAACCGATTAAACCTCTTGATGGGGCGTGAAAAATAAGGCGCACTTTTCCGCCAAGCTGCGAAGGAATCATATCCGTCATTTCAGCACGGCGCAAGCCCATCTTTTCAACAACCGTTCC
>OMQZ01000143.1 GCA_900313355.1 uncultured Rhodospirillaceae bacterium | reverse complement strand
TTTGTTATACCTAGAACCTTTCCTAATCCAAAGGTTTCATGGTATACTATATCTCCGATGTTAAAGCGCATGACGTCCTCAATGTGAAAAGTTCTTTTGATAAAAGAAATATATCAATCTCAAAAAATTCTACAACAATATAACGCTCGATTTTTCGTGTGTCAATCTACTTAATTTAAGAAGTGTCATATGACATTAATTATGATTAAGGATAAAAATAAAAGGCTTCCAGAATTTTCTGAAAGCCTTGATTTTATTGGTTGCGGGGGAAGGATTTGAACCAACGACCTTCAGGTTATGAGCCTGACGAGCTACCGGGCTGCTCTACCCCGCGATAAACAAAGTGAGCTTTATATACGCTCTTAATCAACACTTGTCAAGCACTTTTTTTTAATTTATCGACCGCCGCTCCGATAGTTCCCAATCAGCGCAATCGCAGCCTTTGATCCAAAACGTTTTGACGTCTTCTTTGCTGTTGCCTCATCTGCTTGAGCCAATTCAATTGCATCATCTAATGTAATACTCTCTTCTTCCTTAAAACAATATTTCAAAATATTATCCCGATACTGTTCGTCAGAAATCTCTGCTTTAACTAAATCTGAGATTGATTGAGAACCCCTGATTGGCTGAAAAATACGATTTTGTGAAGAAATAATAGCTTCCTTATTTCCTGAGCTCAACGCTTGCCGACACGCAAGAACATCTTGCGATCTCATATTCATTGCAGGTGCTGCATAAATACGAGCCCCACCGCTACGCTTGACCAGTTTGGTCTCAGACTGATACATTTTCTGAACATAATCGCCATAATTTAAATAGAGTGCAGCCTCATGCATTCGGCGTTTTGCCGTCCCCGGAAAGTTTTCTGGTACAGGATACGAGGCAATTCTTCGCGCACACGCAAGCGGATTTTGATAGTTACGACGCACAAAACGGCATATATCATTACCTTTTGACTTACTGTTATAACGAACGGTTGCAATGCTTGCAAACTGATAAGGAGTAAGTTCTGCCCCTCTTAACATTTCATACATCTGATCACAAACAGCACCGTTATCCAAAGATCGATACCAACCGTTCACACCCTTAAAGGCTGATTCCAGCGTTTCTTTAATCGTTCCATGTTTCCGAATATATGTTGAAGTTTGAACCCATTTTGTATCATCAGGATCTCCGCTCGCCGGATAATAAAACAATCCGATACCTGCCGTATTGGCAGATGCGCCTTTTCGATCCGAATAAGAATCTAAAGCAAAAGCCTCTACCGAAAACAGCGACATCTGAATTAAAGGAAGCGATGCTTCATAAAGCTTATCAAAACTCTCTCTGTCCGAAATTGCATATTTTTTTTCAAGCTCACTTTTAATGTTATTATTATATTCTTCCACACTAACTGGCTTAATCTCAGGGGTTTCGAGGCTGTCTTTTTCTTTATTTGCCTGATAATTATTAATTTTCTGTGGCAATATATCGACCGTCTTCCATGTTGCAAAAAGAACTATTCCGTAAAGAGCCGCTTTTCTTAAAACTTTCGGCAAAGATTTAAAGCGGCGATATTCTTTTTTATCTGCTTTATCAAAAAAAGTGCGAACAGCCGAACGCTTTTGTTTAAAAGAAGTCTGTTGCACGACCGCATTTGCGCGTCGTCTACGAAGTTCGCTGTTTTTCTCTAGACCTCGCTTAAATTCTTCTTTATTCAAAACGCCCTCCTTGTCTATTCCCTTGAGCTCGAAGAATTAGCCTGATTTTTTATCAGTCGAAGGCTGTCAATTTTCTTCACAAATTTTGTTGAATCACCGCTGTTTTTTCCGCATGCCTCATAATTTCTGATGGCTCCGTCAATATTACCCATTTTTTCATAAGCAATTGCCGCGTTAAAATTCGCTGCTGGATAAAGGTTTTCATCGCCCATTCGTAAAACCTTGCGGCTTTCTTCTATACACTTTTCATATTCGCCCAAATGATAATACGTAATCGCAATATCATTATGTAAATCTGGTCCGTCGTGCCCGCCGTCAATAATATCCTGAAAACCCTTCAAAGCTTTCCGAAATTCTTGTTGCGCTTTTTCTTTTTGTCCCTCTTTTTCAATTTTCATACCTGCGTTATAGGCTTCAAGAGCTTCTTTATACTTTTGTTCTGCAAATGATGCACCCTCAACATTAACAACTTCTTGCAAAGAAATCTCTCTCTTGTCCGGCGAAAGAAAGCTTAACAAAGATTTTCTATATGTCTCATTTAACACATTTTCATTTATAATCTCTCGAACCGTTTGCCCGCCCTTACAAATATAGCTTGAAATCTTATTTTGCGTTGCAATAATTTGATCCTTATCGCCGGATAAAATTGCATCTATGCCCTTTTGTGTATCTTCATCAGAAAGCTGCGTAACCGAAGTTTGAGCATAAAAGTTTCCTTTTGAATTTTTCCCTGTTTTCACGAAGAAATCATACATCTTGTCTGTATAATTATCATAGTTTAAATATAAAAATGCCTCATGTAAATGCCGTTTAGGAAGGCCTTTAAACCTCTTAGAATTCGCATGAAGACTGACGATTTTTTGTGCGCATTTCATCTCATCTTTATAATTGTCTTTTACAAACATACATAACTCCGCACCGCTTTTTTCGCTATTATACATCACAGTCGCAATCGCCGCAAATTCGTGAACAGAAAGCTCTGAACCATTAAGCCACTCACTCATTTTCTTAAAAACACGCCCGGCTTCACGATGTCGATACCACCCATCTGCTAATTCAAGCGCTGTTTCAGCCGGAATACTGTGTGCTCCATGTTCTTCAAAATGATTTTTTGCCAAAATCCATTCCGGACTTTTGGGATTACCATCTTTCGGATACCAATAACTGCCAAGCCCGATCGTATTGCAAACTTTCTTGCCATTGTCTGAATACGGATCCAAAATCAAACACTCTGTCGGAAGCATTGAAACTTGAATCAACGGCAAAGCATCTTCATAAAGTTTTTGAAAACTTTCTTTATCGGTAATTTGATATTTTTGTTTCAATTTATCTTCAAAAAGCTTTTGTTGACGTTGTTGTTCAGTCTTTTGTTTATAATCGTCAACAACCTTTTTTATATCCATTCCAACTTTAACCGCTCCGACGGAACCGGCAAGAACAACAGCTAGAATGATATTTCTGCGAACTTTTTTAGGCAATTTCAAAAATTGCTTGCGCAGAGCTTTGCCTGTTTTTTGAAAAAAGCTCTTAACACGGCGTCTTTTTTCTTTCCAATCAATAGAATCAAGCCTCGTTTTCACATCAGATTTAATGCGAACGATCTTTTCTTTTGCTTTTTGTTTCAGTTCTTTTTTATTCATAAACGAGTCTCTTAAAAAAATTCAGCCTGATTTTATATCTAAAATCTTATCATAAACTTAAAAAAGAATCAATATTTTTTTGTCAAAAAAAATCCGCCAAGCTATGCCTGACGGATTTCCAACAGCTCTAAAAACTTATTTCAAATAAGTTTTATAAAAACTTTCGATTTTATCAAACGGAATCTTTTCCATATTATCATACAAATCGACATGATTTGCCCCTTCGACAATCAAAAGCTCTTTATTGTCACCTTTGAGTTTTTTGAACGCATCTTCGCCGAAATAGCGGCTGTGTGCATTTTCTCCATGCACAATCAAAACCGCATTTTTGATTGTTCCCGCATAAGCCAAAATCGGCTGTGTGATCAGCGACAAAGAAGATGTCGTGTTCCAATGCCCGTTTGAGTTAATTGAGCGTTCATGGAATCCGCGCGGTGTTTTATAATAACCGAAATAATCTTTCACAAATTGAGGTTCTTCCCCCGTTAATTTTTCAGGCAACCCCGCTGCCCCCTCAAATGTGCCGTTTTGATAATCTTTCGTGCGCTGATTATTCAAGGTTTCTCTAAATTGATACAAATCATCTTCGCTCATCGAATCATTATATCCTTTTGCCGAAACACGAGTCATATCATACATTGTGGAGGCAACAGTTGCCTTGATTCTTGTATCTTGTGCGGCCGCATTCAATCCGAACCCGCCAAAGCCGCAAATCCCTAAAATACCTATTTTTTCGGCATCAACTTCAGGAAGTGTTGTCAAATAATCGACAGCGGCAGAAAAATCATCGGTGTTAATATCCGGCGAGGCCACGTTCCGCACATTGCCTCCCGATTCGCCCGTAAATGACGGATCAAAGGCGAGTGTTACAAAACCGCGCTTAGCAAGTTCTTGTGCATACAACCCCGAAGATTGTTCTTTAACAGCCCCAAATGGTCCCGAAACAGCAATCGCCGCCATCTTCTCGCCCGATTTTTCTTTCGGTTCATATAAATCACCTGTGAGTTCTATGCCGAAACGATTCGTAAAATGCACTTTTTGAACATCAACCAAATCGCTCTTTTCAAAAACCTTGTCCCAAGTGCCTTCTCCGTCTGCCGCAAAACATGCACCGTTTGCCACCATCAAAACACTTAAAACAGTAAAACCATACATATAAAATTTCATATTATTCTCCTATCTGATAAAGTTCGTAAAAATGATTTCTTCTTCTTTCGGCATTTGAACACCTGCTTTTTTGCCGGCCTCAACACATTTTAAATGCCAAGCCATATTACGTGCCAAAATACGCATATTCTGCAAACCTTCCAAATCCTGCTTGACTTCTTCAGATGTTGCACCATGAACCATATTCCAATAGCGTCCCGCAATCACAGGCATTTGTGTCATCAAAAAGTATTTGTTCAGTTGGTCAAGTGTTGCCGTCGTTCCTGCACGTCTGGCACTCACCACCGCGGCAGCGGGCTTATGCACAAACACATCTTTGCGCCCGAAAGCAACAAAAAACACGCGGTCCATAAAAGAGGTAATACTTCCGCAAGCGGCCGCATAATGAACGGGTGACCCGAAAACAAACCCATCAAACTCCTTTGCCTTTTCCACAAACTCGTTAACGCCGTCTTTAATAACGCATTGACCTGTCTTTCGGCAAGCATAACACCCCATGCATCCTGATATCGGCTTAACACCGATATGGTAAATTTCGGTTTCAATACCTTCCTCTTTTAAGGTCTTTGAAACTTCTTCCAAAGCCGCATTTGTGCATCCGTTTTTATGCGGCGACCCGTTAATAAGCAAAACTTTCATACACTGCCTCCAAGCCTTAAACTAAAGCCCTAGTTTTTTAAGCCATGCATCAACTTTCGCTGACGCTTCGTCTTTTTTATTTTGAGCCACATGCCCATAAACTTCAAAACCGTCTAAAACCTCTGCATTCGTTGCTGATTTAATTTTGCTCGGAATAGATGATAAACCGCTTCCCTCATGCGTAACAAACGGTGCAACTTTCTTACCCTGCCAATCATGCGATTCAATAAAGCTGTATAAAACCATCGGCATATCTGCCCACCAATTCGGCGACCCCAAAAACACGACATCATAATCTTCAAAATTGGCAACATCTCCGTCAACCTCAGGACGAGCATTCGCCTGTTTTTCTTTTAAGGCAACTTCGGTCAAAGCTTTATAGGCTTTAGGATAACTGTCATCTTTAACTTTCACTTCAAACAAATCTGCACCTGTCTTTTTGGCGATCATCTTGGCAATAATTGCCGTGTTGCCTTCGCTGATATTTCCAACGCTGTATTGCTCACCTGTTTTTGAAAAATAAACGACGAGTGATTTTGAATTTGACATATTATTCTCCTGTGCTTGTACATTAAAGTTAAATAAAATTGCTACCATAAATGTAATTATTTTTTTCATATTAAAAAACTCCTTTTATTTTAATTTATTATATTCTTCATCAGAAACAGGCTCTAACCACTCATTTGAGCTGCCCTCTGCCGGAACGGCTATCGCAATATGCGTAAACCAACTGTCCTTTGCCGCACCATGCCAGTGTTTTACCTCCGGCGCAATATTCACAACATCACCCGGTTTTAATTCTTGGGCTTCTTTGCCCCATTCCTGATACCAACCGCGACCGGCGACAACGAGCAAAATCTGTCCGCCTTTGTGATGAATATGCCAATTGTTTCTGCATTTTGGCTCAAATGTAACGTTAGCAATACCGACGCCTTCCGAAATCAACGGCTTCAAATAACTGTTGCCGACAAAATATTGTGCATAGGCCGTATTAGGCTCCCCAAAGCCAAACATAACATTTTTGGCTTTTTCCGCACGAGCTATCTCTAAAATTTGCGCCACATCTTCATCTGATACCCCGTTATGCTTTGCTATGTTAATATGCGCATTTAATTGCCCGTCAACACCATCACGAACGGCAAGCATCGCAACGGTTGCAATCTCTCTTGTCTTCCAGCTCACATTATCACGCGAAAATATATCTCCAAAAAGATGTGCTTTAAGATATTCATCAATTTGCGGCACAAATTCAAAAAGCCCGCCTTTAACTTCGGAGCCGACCAATTTTGTCTGATTTTGTGTCCCATATTCAAGCGCATTTCCTTCAGGCTTTGGCCCTGCTTTAACCCCGATCATATCGCGATTTCCTCGTTCATTGACCACATTCATCAAAGTCGAAAGTGCATTTAAACTTCTTGGAAATCCGCAGTAAGCATACGCTTGCACCAAAATTTCCTTAAATTCATTAATACTTACGCCTTCTTCAAGCCCGTATATTAACGCACTTTTTAAGTTTTCCTGATGACCGAGTGCCGCATTTGCCGACACCTTCACGATTGTTTGTTCTTGCATACTGAGTGCCATTGAATTTCCTCCATAAAACAAAACACTGACAAACATAAAAAATCTCACAAATTTTTTCATATTCGACCTCTCACAGAAATTAAAAAATATAGGCTAGTTTAGCTTTTAGAGTAGGCTCTAAGTCAAACAAAAATTAAAACTTATCCCACCAACTGATCAATTTCTTCTTTTGCTTTATTTAAAATCGCTTCAACATCATTTCCGACAACATCAAGCCCCTCTGCCTGAATTAACTTTACATCATCAATCCCGTAAAATGTCCGACACAAAGCTTTAATTTGTCCGATTGCATAATCTGTCACATTAAACCCGCCCATTGTCGTCACATAATAAAGCTTGCTTGCTTTGCAAAGTGTTTTAATACCCGAGCTTGTATATTTAAAAACGATTCCGTTCACATTAATATGTTCCACAAAAATCTTTAAAAGAGCCGGAAAAGAAAGATCCCAAAACGGTGCCGCCACAATAATCATATCAGAAGCCGCAAATTTTCGCGCATATGTAAACATCTCATCATCAAACTTTTGCTTTTCAATTAGCTCATCTCTTTTTTTAAGCATTTTCCTATCAAAGGCTTTAGGCTTATCTTTGCCCAAATTTATTTCCTCAACTTGAACATTGAGCTTTTTAATCAAATAATCTGCTAAAAGCTTTGTGCGCGAATTTTTTCTCACACACGCATTCACAAACAAAACTTTAACCATATTTTTACCCTTTCTATTGACTCTTATATCATCTAAATCTTATATATAATAAAAACAAACGGAGAAAAAAGCTATGTTTAAAATCATTTTTTACCTTATTGTTATTGCTGTCATCGCTATCAGCGGCGCAAGTGCTTACCATCTTTATCAGGTCAAAGAAAAAAATAAAACCGAAATGGCAAATTTTGAAAAAGACACACCTCTGAACGCTGACTTAGGAAGAGTATTAGTTGTTTATTATTCATGGACAGGTCACACAAAAGACATTGCCCTTCAAATTGCTGAAAAAACAAATGCCGAAACTTTTGAAATTAAAACCGTTAAAGAATATAAATCCCCTGCTGTTTACCTTGAAAGCAAAAAAGAACTTGCCTCAAAAAACTACCCCGAGCTTGAAAAAGGCTTCACGCCTGATATGTCAAATTACGACACCGTCTTTGTCGGTGCGCCTGTTTGGTGGTACACAATGGCTCCTGCTCTGTTTACTTTCTTAAATTCGACAGATTTCAAAGGCACACGTGTTGTTCCTTTCTCAACTCAGGGAAGCAATTACGGAAAATTCTTTGAAGATTTTGAAAAAACAGCCAAGAATGCAAAGATTCTTCCTTCCGAAAATTTCAACAATGTTGATGATTCATTTAAATCTCAGGTTTCCAACAAAATCAACGCTTGGCTCAATAAACTTTCGAGGTAACAATGGCTTCTTATTCTTACGCCCCTCAAGGCACTTGCTCCAGACACATCAGTTTTGAGCTTAAAGATCAAAAATTGCACAACATTAAATTTGTCGGCGGATGTCCAGGAAATTTAGCCGCCATCTCAAAATTACTTGAAGGGGCAGATCCTAAAAAAACGGCTGATTTGCTACGCGGCAATCTTTGCCCCGGCAAACCGACATCTTGCGCCGATCAACTCGCCCGCGCTTTAGATAATGCTTTGGCAACAAAAGAAAAAATTCAAAATACCTGATTATTTAACTTTATGAACGAGCATTGGCTTTTTCTTTATAAAAATCCGTTTGCGGCTGAATTCTTTGCATTTGTTCAATCGTTTCCGGCTTAATTTTCAATACTTCCGCCACAAAATGAATATCTTTTCCCATTTTCTTGGCAGCACTCTCAAAATCAATTTTCCAAGGTGTTTCTTTCTGAACTTCTTTCATTAATTTGAGCATTTTTTCATCATCATGCCCTAAAACTTTCGAGGCGAGCCCCCATACAGCGAGCCACTCATGAACATACCGATAATCTTTTTCAGCATTCCTCCCGTCATTCATTTGAACCTTTCCTCCGTACTCGCCATAATGCTTCAAAGCTTCAAACAAAGGCATTTTTCTTAAATTGTTCACCTCGGCATGCTCTTTTTTCTTTTGATTGGCACCCACCAAATTTTGAATAAAATCATCTTCAACTTTCAACACATGACAATAAGGGTTAATTGCCCAAACATCACCTTCACCGCTCCAGATATTAATTAAAAAATTATCATCTTTCACGCCGCTCATCTCTATTAATTCCATCTTATCAAAATCCGTTTCTTGACAAGAAAGTCCCAAATCACCGAGTTCCTCTCTCATTTCGCGCTTAACATTATTAACGCGAATAACATCAATATCTGTTGTTAAAACAGCCTTTCCGTTTTCTTCAACAACATCATCTCTGAGATCAATCAAAGAAATACGTTCTTGCTCTGAAAGCTTTGCAAAATAAAGAGGCGTTGTTCTTTCCGACAATCCGCCCAATGCCCCGATACCGTCTCGAACACCCCTTCGTGCGTTTAAGCGCTCAATCAAAAGAACGCTGATATCTTCAAGCTGTTCTTTAACGCTTTCTCCTGTTTTCACTTCACCGCTATAGAGCGTAACATTAGCCCCGCTGCTTTGAATAAGTTTTCTGTTCTCACCATCATACAAAATTGCCGCTCGCTCAGCACCTTTTGCCGCCCGCCTCAAAGCAATCTTTAATTCATTTTGCGTATTATATTTCATGGCAATTTCTCCTGCATTAATCCGTTTTATACGGACATTTTAATAATCGGTATTTCAAGTTCGCCCTTGGTTATCTGCATTTCTTTCAAGCATTCTAAAATAACCGTTTTTATTTTCCTTTTCGCTACTCGTAAGAGAATACGTTATTTTATCAAAAAGTCAATTTTTTTTGCCAACTTCCATTTAAACTACCTCAAGCGTTCTTATATTTCACAAATAGCATAACAACGGAGAAAAAAATGAAAAAAAGAATTTGCTTACTTGCCGGATTTGATAAAAAAAATATATTGCAGGATTATGTGCTTTACTTGGCGCGAAAACTCTCAAAGTTGAGCGATGTCTATTACCTTGCCGACGGGAATATCTCTCAAAAAGAATTAAAAAAAATAGAACCCTACACCAAATATGCCGCATCTGTTTTACACAAGAGTTATGACTTCGGTTCATGGCAAATTTTAATCAACCACGTCGGCTGGGAAAAAATCACAACCTATGATGAAATGATTATCTGCAATGACAGCATCTACGGTCCCATAAGCAATATGCAAGACATTTTTGATTATATGGACCTGCGTGATTATGACTTTTGGGGCTTAACCGAAAATTATAACAGCAACTACCACCTCGACAGTTATTTTATGGTTTTCAAAAATGATGTTTTACGACACCCGAAATTCCACGAATTTTGGAACAACATTATTCCAAACACGAACCGAAAAACATATGAAAGCATCTTAACCCCGTTTTTAACCGAACTTGGTTTTACCGGAAACAGTTACATCAAAAACTACAAAAAAGAAGACCAATTAGCTTATCCCATGCGCTTATTTAGAACAAATAGAATGCCTTTTATCCGAATAAACAGCCTAAAAGAACCCGAACACAATTTAAAAGAACCGATTCTTTATATCGATTCGCGCATTGAAAACAAAACCGGATACGATTCTGATTTAATCAATAACCATTTAAAATCTGATGCTTCTTTTCATGGTTTCGGCCTTAAATATTATGCTAAAAAAAGCGCCCGTACCGTCAAAAACAAAATCTCCGATTGGCTGTAAATTAAAAATCTCCATAAATGAAATAAACATCACAACCACTTTCGCAACTTTCACAAGCTTCACTGATATCAGATATTGAAGCTTCTTTTTTATCTTCTCTAGGCCAATAAATTCTTTTTTCATTTGTGCAAATTCCCCCAAAAGGGTAGCCGTAACTTTTGGGCAACACATATTCCCAATGAACAGATAAAAAGGCAATACATGTTTTAGATGATGTAAAACGAAATGTAATTGCACCTATCTGGGTGGAATAATCACTTCCAATTCCTTCATTGTAAAGCTCAAAAGAAATAGCTCCCTCCGGTAGGCGACAAAATTTAACTACTCCAAATTCTTCAATATCACACTTTTCCATAATACCATAAGAAATAAAATCTTCAGGACTACTTATTCCTCCATTCCAATCCTTTGTATTTAGTTCTTCAATTTTTTGAAGAGCGCGTGTGGTTATATTAATCGTTTCATTCATTCTGTGTTTAAACATCGCCTTAGAATAGCCCGCCAATCCGCCGGCAGACAAAACACCGATGATGGCCAAAACACCGAGCATCTCAACCATACTTCTGCCTTTATCATTCATTTGTTTTCTCCATTAAAAGTGTAAAGAAAAAACGAACCTATTTTTTTTACACTTTTTA
>OMQZ01000023.1 GCA_900313355.1 uncultured Rhodospirillaceae bacterium | reverse complement strand
TCAAAAGCGACAGGCGTGTACTTGATTGTACATGACTTAGCTTTCGGAAGGCTTTTTGTATTTAGTTGCCCGTTATACGAGGTTTGAATTATTTGACTTCTTCGAAGTCAGCATCCACAACCTTCTCATCACCCTGTTTCGGTTGTTCAGCACCCTGAGAAGCGCCCTGCTCTGCGCCACCTTGTGTTTGAGATGCGCCTTGTGCCTTATACATCGCTTCACCAAGTTTTAAGGAAGCCTGCATCAAAGCGTCGCTCTTTTCTTTAATGGCAGCACTATCTGTGCCTTCCAAAGCAGTTTTAACGGCAGAAACTGCTTCTTCGATTGCTGTCTTATCAGCGGCAGAAATCTTATCACCGTTTTCTTTTAAGGTTTTTTCGGTTGTGTGAACCAAAGCCTCTGCTTGATTGCGGATTTCGACTTCTTCTTTCTTCTTTTTATCAGATTCAGCATTGAGCTCGGCATCTTTAACCATCTTTTCGATATCTGCATCAGACAAACCGCCCGAAGCTTGAATACGAATAGCTTGCTCTTTGTTCGTTGCCTTATCTTTTGCCGAAACGTTCACAATACCGTTAGCATCAATATCAAACGTAACTTCAATTTGGGGCATGCCGCGCGGTGCCGGTGGAATACCGACCAAATCGAACTGACCTAAAAGCTTGTTGTGAGCGGCAATTTCACGTTCACCTTGGAACACGCGAATTGTCACGGCTGTTTGCCCATCTTCCGCTGTTGAGAAAACTTGAGATTTGCGTGTCGGAATGGTCGTGTTACGATCAATCAAACGTGTGAACACACCGCCCAATGTTTCAATACCTAAGGAAAGCGGCGTCACATCAAGAAGCAACACATCTTTCACATCGCCCATCAACACACCGCCTTGAATAGCCGCACCAACAGCAACAACTTCATCAGGGTTAACACCTTTGTGAGGTTCTTTACCGAAAATCTCTTTCACCTTTTCTTGAACCTTCGGCATACGTGTCATACCACCGACCAAAATCACTTCGCTGATTTCAGATGCAGACAAGCCGGCATCTTTCAGAGCCTTTCTGCATGGTTCAACCGTTCTGTCAATCAAATCATCGACGAGCGATTCGAGCTTAGCACGCGTGAGTTTAATATTAAGGTGTTTCGGACCCGTTGCATCAGCTGTAATAAACGGCAAGTTTACATCTGTTTGCGTGGCTGATGAAAGCTCTATTTTAGCTTTTTCAGCGGCTTCTTTCAAACGTTGCAAAGCAAGCCTGTCATTTTTAAGGTCAATACCAGACTCTTTCTTGAATTCTTCTGCAAGGAAATTAACGATTCTTTGGTCAAAGTCTTCACCGCCCAAGAATGTATCACCATTTGTTGACTTAACTTCGAACACACCGTCGCCGATTTCCAAAATAGAAATATCAAACGTACCGCCGCCAAGGTCATAAACCGCAATTGTACCGCTTGCCTTTTTATCCATACCGTAAGCAAGTGCGGCAGCTGTCGGCTCGTTGATAATACGTAAAACGTCCAAGCCCGCAATTTTACCGGCATCTTTTGTTGCCTGACGTTGCGAATCATTAAAATATGCCGGAACTGTAATGACAGCCTTTTCAATCTTTTCGCCCAAATAGCTTTCGGCATATTCTTTAATTTTTTGCAAAACAATCGCAGAAACTTGAGACGGAGCGTATTTTTGACCTTTAACTTCAACCCATGCGTCGCCATTGTCACCCGAAACAATCTTAAAAGGCGCTGTGGTCTTATCTTTTTGGACTTCTGCAGAATCATATCTGCGGCCGATTAAACGTTTAATGGCGAACAATGTGTTTTCAGGGTTTGTAACGGCCTGACGCTTTGCAGCCGCACCGACCAAACGCTCATTGTCCGTAAACGCTACCATTGAAGGGGTTGTTCTGGCACCTTCGGAATTTTCCAAAACCTTTGCATCTTTGCCTTCCATAACGGCAAAGCAGGAGTTTGTTGTACCAAGGTCAATACCAATAACTTTATTGCTCATATTATAACTTCCTTTTTA
>OMQZ01000110.1 GCA_900313355.1 uncultured Rhodospirillaceae bacterium | reverse complement strand
GTCAAAGAGCTTATTAATACCAACGCCCCAAAAGAAGAAATTATTAAAGAGATAGACAGTTTGCTTGGTCTTATTGCTCAAATGGAAAAGTTTAGCGGTATGGATAAGGAGAAATAGAGATGAGTAAATTATGGCGCATACACTTGTTTGCTGGATATAAAGACGAAGCAAAGAAGCTCGAAGCAAGAACTTATTGCATAAAAAATAAAATAATGGCCATCGGATGGTCTTGTAAAATTATGCATGATAGCATTCAAGAATACAAAGAAAAATTTAAAGAACATAATCCTACATGGATGAAAAAAAATGGAAACTATCCAGATTCTGTTAATCGTATAATAGAACAAGTACAAGAAGGAGACTATGTTTGGACATACGATGGTATAGAACATTATTGGATTGGCAAAGTTATTGATAAATATCCGCATATTCCTGTTTACCACGATAACGATATCTTTTTCAAAGAATTTGGAGTATATCGTGAAGTTGAAAACTGGTATTCTTGTGAAGATGACGAAGTTCCAGGAAAGGTGATCAACAGCTTTATAAAGGGTTCTACCTTACAGCCTATAAAAACATTATTGGAGTATAGCGAATATTTGTATCAAAAGAAACATAAAAATCAACCGAATTTACCTTTTCATCCTAATGAAGATGTCTTTGAAACTATAAAAAATCTTCTACATTATAACGATTTAGAAGATTTGTTAGGTTTATGGCTTCAGATAGATAGAAATTACGTTGTCTTCCCATCTACTAACAAACAGAGCACCAAAGATTACGAATATATCTTAAAAAAAGAAGATGGTAGCAAAAAAGCCATTATTCAATGCAAAACAGGATATGATTGCATTAATCTGGAAACTTTTGATAAATATAAAGATAAATATGAAATATATTTATCTGTTATTGATGGACATTTAAGAAGGAACAAAAAAGAAGTAAATATTAATGATGAAAATATAATAAATATAAATGATTATAATACAGAGTATCCTGAAAAATCTGGTTATCAGATTTACAAAGTGTCATTAAAATACCTTTTAGATTGGGCTAAGAAAAATAAAAATATTTTGCCTGATAGAATAAGGTATTATTTAGACATTACTGGATATTAAAATCACTCTCTCTCCATATCCCAAAACAGACCTATTGACCACTCAAAGCCCAGTTTAACCGTGCCGTAATAATCATTCGAGTTTTTGACAATCCATACCTCACATAAGTTTTCAACCTCTTTGCAGCGATTGCGCCATTCCAAAAGCCGAAGCTGATAGTGTTCTTCCGTTTCTCTTTTGCGTTTTGTCGGCTCGTTCCAACGAATATAATAAATCTCGCGAAACAAAAAGAGAATATTATCTGCCGCTGATTGATTGCGTGAATATCCGCGAATATCGCAAAGCAGCGGATGTTTATCTGCCCTGCTCTCGACTTCGCGTTTAAGCTGCGAAAGAACCACAACCGGCACATTTAAATTCACCGCCAAAGATTTCAGCTGTCGCATGGCAAAAGAATAATCTTCTTTTAAGCTATATTCCTCACCTAAGAGTTGCAAATAATCAACCACGACAAAACTGATTTCCTTTTCTTTTTGGATTTTTTGCAATTGAAGCATTATTTCATCAACCGAATACACATCATTGATAAAATAAATCGGAAGTTCTTTGAGCATTGTTGCTGCGTTAAGAATTTTATCAAAATTTTCTTCTAAATCTTCACCTCTCCGAAGCCTATATTGTTCAACAGCCCCACACGCAGAAATAAGCCGCCTTGCAAATGTTTTTGCCAACAACTCCAAGCCCACATAAACCACGCACCTTTCATCTTCAGGATTTTGCTTATTTTTTGCATAAAAATTTGAAGCAATGCGATACGCCAAATTGATGGCAAAACTTGTTTTGCCCATTGCCGGTCTTGCACCAATAATCGTCACTTCACCGGCTCTAAATCCGCCGAGTTTTCGATCAAGTTCATGAAAACCTGTCGAAATTCCTTTTAACTCGTCTTTGTGATTGAGCTTAAAATCTAAATCTGCCAAACATTCTTTCAAGCCCTCAGAAATATGAAAATTTTGGTTGCTTTTAGCCATTGTTTTGCTCCTATGATGATTAAACCAAACACACCATAAGAACAAAATACGACAGTTTATGACGCCTTAAAATATGAACACATTATTTTTTTAATTTGTTCATTACGAGCATTTAAACGATTCATAATATTTTCATAAAATCTCCACCATTGTTTAGAATCTTGAGGTAATGGTTCTCGACTAAAATCCCAATCATCAAGCGGCTTATTATCCAAGAGATT
>OMQZ01000006.1 GCA_900313355.1 uncultured Rhodospirillaceae bacterium | reverse complement strand
AAGCCTGAAATTGCTAAAAAGTGCGCCAAGCCCGAATCACGATATTGCTTATAAAGAGGTTCTTCAATATGACTCTTATCGCCGACCAAAATAGCAGAAGCAATGGCTGATTGTTCAGGCGAGAGATGTTTTGAAATGTATTTTGAAATTTTCTCGCGGGCAATAGCAACGGACTCTTTAATACGATCGGTAAAATGAGGCGTATAAGAACAATCCGTTTCAAAAACATTGCTTTCGGCATAGCCTGTCGCGGAAATGCCTTGATAAAAAGCATGGCGGTCAAATTCAAAGCCGTCGGGATAAAGAGCAGAAGACGGCGGCATCAATGTGGCAACAAGCTCGACACAGGTGCCCAAATTAAACTTATCTTCTTTTGACGGCACCGTTACACGATAATATCCTTCTCTTTTGTTGTCGTAATCAGAAACATCATCAAGCCACAAACGCATTTTTCCTTTATTGTTATAGTCTATCTTAAAGAGATGTCCTTTAAGGTAAGTCGTTTCTTTTTCTTCAATCATGGAAACATGCTTGGCGATAAAATGAGTGTGAAGCTTTGCATTGAAGGTGCCGAGCGTAAAAATAAAGAGTGTGAGGAAGATAAAAAACAAAGGTCCGTTTTGACGATAAATATATAGCAAAAACAGGAAGGCCTCAACAATGAGCAAAAGAGCAATCAACGAAGGTTCTGAGGATAGCCAAAAATAAAAAGAAATGCCGAGCATTAAAACAATCGGAGTCCACAAGAACCATCTTGTTTGCTCACTTAAAAGGCGTTGAGAGATGCGTTTGACTAAGAGCATTAACGTTTTCCTTTTTGAATAATGTTAAAGATAATATCGGCGGCATTTGAACTCGGCGTTTGTTCAGAAAAGCCTAAAATCTCACGAACTCTTTGAAAGCCGTCCATCTGGCGTTCATACAAATCACCTTTTTTCAATAACGACGAGATATAATACAAAATTTTGTCTTCGGTGCAGTTCTCTTGAAGCAATTCAGGAACAATTTCACGCCCGAGCAGGATATTTGAAAGATTAACGAACTCAATTTTTAAGAAATGACGTGCCAAGAAAGCCGTCAACGGCGAAACCTTATAGGCAATTAAATGAGGCACGTCAATCATCGCAAGCTCAAGCGCAACCGTGCCAGATGCCGCGATAGCGACATCTGAGGCCTTAAAAGCATCATGACGGTCAGATTCCGTATTTAAGACAATAATCGGCAGGTCGCAATGAGCAATCATTTCACGAACCTTTTGCTCAACGGTATGAACGGTCGGAATGACAAAAACAAAATTCGGATTGGTTTGATGAAATTTTTTTGCAGCATCTAAAAAGACGGGCAAAAGACGCGTGACTTCATTTTTTCTGGATCCGGGCAAAATCGCCATAATTTGAGCCTTATCGCCAATATTAAAGCGCTCACGAAAATCATCTTTGTTACCATAGATAATTGAGCTTTCAATAACAGGATGCCCGACAAATTCGGCACGCAAAGAAAAGGGCGTAAAATATTTCGGCTCATAAGGAAAAAGAGTAAGCAGGCAGTCAATATACTTATGCATTGTTCTGGCACGCTTTTTTTTCCAAGCCCAAACCTGTGGTGCGACATAATGGATTTGCGGAATACCAAGCTTTTTTTTGCGTAAGGCTTTGTGAATGCGCGCAGAAAAACTCCAGCTGTCAATGGTCACAACCGCATCGGGCTGAATACGCTCAATTTCTTCAACGGTTTGCTTAATCCGCCCTAAAATTCGGGGAATACTCGGAATAACTTCAAAAATGCCCATAACGGCGAGCTCTGAAATATCAAAAAGTGTTTTGAGCCCTTCGCGTTGCATCGTTTCACCGCCGATGCCGAAAAATTCAACATCGGGCTTTTTAGCCACCATGGCACGCATCAATCGTGAACCGAGAAGATCACCGGAAGGCTCACCGGCTATAAGATAAATTTTCATGATATATACTCCGCCGGATTAATGCCGATAAGAAACATTTTATACTTGTCCGCCAACTTAATTACTTCTTTTTCTTGAACGATAAGGGCGTTTCCGGCATGAACGGCCAACCCCCTTAAGCCGGAACTATGGGCGTTTTCGATGGTTTGAAGACCGATTGTCGGTAAATCAAGGCGCATATCTTGTTGTGGTTTTCTTAATTTAACCAAAATTCCGCCGTATCCCTTTCTTTTATATGAGTTGCAGCGTTTGATGAGCTCGTCGGTGCCCTCAATACCTTCAACACCTAAGACAAGTCCTTGTTGAACAATAACGCTCTGTCCGACATCAAGCTCACCTAACCTGAAAGCCACCTCAACACCGCGCCTAATGTCAGCGATGGCTTGCTTGTCGGGTTTTGTTTTAGTTAAAATGCCTTGAGGAAGCAGAATATCGGGCATAATTTCATGAATGCCGACAACTTTCATATTCTCTTGTTCGATTTCTTTGACAAGAGCACGTAAAATGCCATCATCGCCCAAAGATTTAAAGCCGATTTTTGCAAAAAAAGCAGCCGTACGTAAATCAGGAACTAAATCAGATAAAGACGGGCGCCGAATGGTGCCGATCATAACGACGTTTTGAACCTTTTGTTTCTTGAAATAATCAAAAGCCGTTCCGGCCTGACCGATACGTAATTTAAGACAGTTTGTGTCATTAAAAAAAGTTTCATCGGCATTGCCGGCGATAGCCAGAACAGTGTGGTCTATTTGATGGTCAAGGCAATACCGAATAAGAATTTTTGGTAAATCACCACCTCCGGCAATAATGCCGAGTTTTTGTTTCTGTTCAATCATTTCATACAAATTAAAAGTTACATTACAAACTAAGCACAAAATTATCACGGATATTTAAAAATTGCAAGCTTTGGTTTGAAAGGTGGAAAAAATGTTGATATTTTAAACAAAATTTAAATAAAGAAGATTATGGTAAAACATATTTTAACAATGGGAAGTCGGATATGATTGAAGAAAAAAAAGCCTTAAATAAAGAAATTATGGATATGCTCACCGAAGAGCAAAAAATAGTTTTCTTAAAAACATTGCTTTATATCTCAAAGATTGACGGAGAGGTTGCACAAGGCGAGGCAAAGTTTATTAAAAAAATGGCAAACAAATACAAAATTGAAAATTTATCTAAAATCTTTGAGCCCGCAAGCGAACAAAAAATACTGAGTGAGCTGAAAATATTAAGGCAAAGACGTGTGGCCATGGAACTGATAAAAGAAATGTTTCGTTTGGGGCACACGGATTATGAACTCGGAGATGAAGAAATTTTATTTATCGGCAGAGTGGCAGCCGTAACAGGTATTGAAATCAAAAAAGTTGAGCAAATCAGCACATGGATCATTGATTATGTGATATGGAAAGAGCAAGAAAAGATTATTTTTGAAGAAGACTAATCAATGAAAGACGACAAAGATATATCTGTTCAAAAAATATTAGCAGATATTGTGCTTAAACGATATCCCGAAGTGGAAGAAAAGCGTATAAAAACACTTATACGGGAACTGGTTTTTGCGCCTTCGGATCGTCCGATTAAGTTAACTGAAATCAAGAAAATCAGCGCAGAAGATTTAAGGTTTATGATTGCGCACGCGATAGAATGTCCACCGGATCAGGAAAGCCTGTCTTTAAGGTCGGATACGGACACAAGAGAATATTTTGATTTGCTTAAAACAACGACAAATGTCTTGAAAGACTTAAATGATGGTTATGTCAGCGAAAAAGACGCGCATGAACGAACGATGTTTTTAAGTTTGCTTTCGCTCAGAGAAAAAGCATTGATGTGTTGTTTGGGGTTATATCAGGAAAGTCATGCGCCGTCTGCCCCTCAGAGAATGACAGCGGTTCGTTATAAAGTTCAAAAAATCAGAGAAATACGCTCGGCAATAATGTTTTTAACAAGACAAGATGCCGCGGTTATTACGACAAAATCTGAATTTGATGCGGCAAAGCCTTATTACCAATATTTCAAAAACCTTCAAAATCTACCGTTCGGATATGATGCGCCTTACGAAAAAAGAAAAGAACTCGGTATCAGCAGAAGTGATGATTTTGATTTGGCTCAAGATTATGATTATTACAAACAGTTGTTAAACGAAGTTTTAGATGAAATGGCTGAAAAAGAAGATCCGGAAGAAAGTGCAGGGGTGCGCGAAAAACAAAAAAGAAATAAAAGTTCTGATAAAATGCAAGAATTTTCTGGACGTTAAGATTTAATTTAGATAGAATGCAATAAACTTTGTCAAAGTGATTATTTTTTTAGGAGAATAAAAATGGGCGTCTTATTGTTACCTGTGTTCAAAACAATAGCTTTGGTTTTAGACATCTATGTCAAGATCGTT
>OMQZ01000153.1 GCA_900313355.1 uncultured Rhodospirillaceae bacterium | reverse complement strand
TTTGGAAATTTTTATTTGGCCTCAGGCAATGGTGCAGAAAGCAATCATTGGCTTTACGGAGCGGGAAATCTTTTGACATGGCCGATTTCAATTTTATGGGGTGTTCCAGAAGGTTTCGTTGATGCTAATAATATTAACAAACGTGAACTTATATATTACTACCAATATGATCCTATTGGCAAGAAAGAATTGAAAGAAAAAGGAATTAAGCTTTACGAATAAAACAGAAAGCCTCTTGAAAAAAGAGGCCTTTTTTAAGTTTCAAGCAGTTAAAAGAACAATGAAAATTTTTGTTGAATCTAAAAGTAAAGTCTATATAATGAGCTCAATTTTGCAAAATAAAGGATAAATAAATGACAAAGATAAAAGTTCGTTTTGCCCCTTCGCCGACGGGACATATGCATATCGGAAACACCAGAACGGCTCTTTTTAACTGGCTCTGGGCCAAAAAAATGGGGGGCGAGTTTATGCTCCGTATTGATGATACGGATTTTGCGCGCTCTAAAAAAGAATATGAAGATTCGATGCGTGAAAGCTTAAAATGGCTTGGACTTGTTTGGTCTTCCGAAGCGCGCCAATCCGCACGTTTTGAACGTTATAAAGAAGTTACGGAAAAACTCATTCAAGACGGGCGAATCTACCCTTGTTATGAAACACCGGAAGAGTTAGAGTTTAAACGCAAACGCGCCCTTTCAAAAGGATTGCCGCCGATCTATGATCGTCAGGCTTTGAACTACACAAAAGAAGATATTGCAAATTTTGAAAAAGAGGGACGAAAACCGCACTATCGTTTCAAATTAAATGATGGCGAAATCAAATGGAATGATGCAATCAGAGGTGAGGTGAAATATGAGGCATCGAATTTGAGCGATCCGATTATTATTCGCGAAGATGGCTCATATCTGTATCATTTGCCGTCTGTTATTGACGATTCTGATTTCGGTATCACGCACATTTTGCGCGGTGAAGACCATGTGACAAACACGGCCTCTCAAATTCAAATGTTTGAAGCAATCGGCGGTTTTGTGCCGACATTTGCACACTTGCCGTTATTGACGGGCAAGGAAGGAAAACTTTCAAAGCGTTTAGGAAGTTTAGGCGTCCGTGAATTAAGGGCCGATGGAGTAGAGAACATGGCAATCTGTTCTTATCTTGCAAAACTCGGCACATCAGAAGAGATTCGTTCTTTTTACAGCTTGGAAGATTTGGCTCAAACGCTTGATTTCTCAAAAATCGGACGTGCTCAACCGAAATTTGATGTTGAAGAATTAAAACACTTTAATGTGAAACATATTCACACAATGCCTTTCGATGCTGTCAAAGATCGCCTCAAAGTCAATGAAGAATTTTGGAATGATGTGAAAGCAAACTTGGAAAAAGTCGAAGATGTTGATGTTTGGAACAATATTTGCAACGGCGAAGTTTCACCTCAAGTTGAAAATAAAACATTAACGGATATGGCCGCTGATTTGTTGCCCAAAGAGCCGTGGACGGACGAAACGTTTAACGTATGGCTCGGTGAGGTAAAAGCAAAATCCGGCTTAAAAGGAAAAGATTTGTTCCACCCGATTCGTTTGGCCTTAACGGGCGAAGCATCAGGGCCGGAATTAAAAACATTGCTACCGCTGATCGGTTATAAAAAAGCTTATGAGCGT
This sequence comes from uncultured Rhodospirillaceae bacterium, assembly GCA_900313355.1. GTDB lineage: Bacteria > Pseudomonadota > Alphaproteobacteria > RF32 > CAG-239 > UBA1254. Next base: position 10,216 of record OMQZ01000153.1, on the reverse strand, counting down.
TTGAAAGGTAACAAAGCTTGATGCAAAATTTTTCACTCCACACGCACACGCTTGGTTTTGACGGGCGCAATACGGAAGCGCAGATGGTGGAACAGGCTCGTGCTTTGGGGTGGTCAAAAATCGGTTTTTCAAATCATTTTATTGTTCATCGAAACATCAAATCCACAAAGATGTATCAATATGCACTAAAAGGGGGATATGAGCAAATATATTCTTCCTCATTTGATGAGGCTGTTGAAAAATTTCAAGCACATTACGAAAGAGTTGATGAACTGAAAGAAAAAACAGGCTTTACGATATATAAAGGCATGGAAGTTGATTTTTTCAGAGGCGACGAGTGGCAGGAAGGTTTCAAAAAAGCTGTTAAAATCTTAAAACCGGATTATCTTATCGGTTCGGCGCATTTTGTTTTGACAAGAGACACGCTTTATAACACGCATGACTTAAAGAATGCTTCAAAAGAGGAACAAAATCTTTTATTGCACAAATATTATCAAAACGTTAGGGCTGCGGCAGAGAGCGGTTTGTTTAATTTTTTAGCACATTTGGATTTAATGAAAAAAGTCGGTTTAGGGCTTGAAAAAGAATGGATTGATGAAGAGCGTCAAACCGTTGAAGCAATCGCAAAAGCCGGCGCAAGAGCAGAAATCAACACAAGCGGTTTTAAGCTTTTATATGACGAACCCTATCCGAGCAAAAGAATATTATCGCTTTTGGCAGAATATAATGTGCCGGTGATAATCAGCGATGATGCTCACAACGTTGAGCGCTTGGGAGATAACTTTAAAAAAGCCGAAGAACTGGCTCAAAAAGCAGGTATTAAAATTTTTTATGATCCGTTCAAAACACAGCCACAATCTGTGATAACGAGCGGACGAGAAATATATAGAGGAGGTTTGCATGAATAAAAAAAACTTATTTCTTCCGATAGCGGCGATTATTTTGCTGATGGGTTACGGAACATATCGCTATTGGCTTTCAAAACAGCCTTTCGTTTATGCCGGAACACTTGAAACAATAAAAGTAATCGTTTCATCTAAAATAGCCTCCGACATCACAAATTTTCCGGTTGAGGAAGGGGATATGGTTCAAAAGGGCGACCTTATTTTAGAAATGAGCTGCGATAATTATAAGGTTTTATCTCATCAAATTGATAATGACTACCAAAGGGCTCTTGCGTTGGTTCAAAAGGGGCATATGTCGCAAGCTCAATTTGATGTTTTGGCGCGAAACAAAGAGGATAACGACTTGAAGTTAAAATGGTGTGAAGTCGAGGCGCCGATTTCGGGAATGATTATTACAAAATTCAGAGAAGAAGGCGAAGTTGTTGCCCAGGGCGCATCTTTGGTTTCAATTGCAAATCCGTATGATATTTGGGCATATTTTTATGTGCCGCACGACGAACTCTACCGCTTAAAAGTCGGGCAAAAAATTATCGGATATTTGCCCGAAGCAAAAAACAAACCGTTTGTCGGAAAAATCTTGAAAATAAATGAAGAAGCTGAATTTACACCTAAAAACGTGCAAACAAGAGAAGAGCGCACACGCCTTGTATATGGTGTTAAGGTCAAATTTGAAAACAAGGATTTAATGCTCAAATCGGGAATGACGATTGAAAGCGCGCTTTTCGATGAATAAAATTGAAATTGAGATTAAAAATATCAAAAAAAAATTTAAGGATACGGAAGCCTTAAAAGGTGTTTCGATGAAATTTGAGAGCGGCAAGCTCTATGGGATCATCGGGCCGGCCGGTGCCGGAAAAACAACGCTTTTTCGCCTGATGCTTGAGCTGATGGCAAAAGATGAGGGAAGTATTATCTATCAATTGGATAATCAAAAAACAGATTTTAACAAAATCAAAGACAGTATTGCATATATGCCCCAGACACAAAGCTTATATGCCGATCTTTCAATAGAAGAACACTTAAAATTTTTCAGAGATTTATACGGTATCGAAAAAAGCGTATATGAAAAGAAAAAACAAGAACTTTTGTCATTAACAAGACTTGAAAAATTTTTAGACAGGCCGGCCGGAAAACTTTCGGGCGGTATGTATAAAAAGCTCGGATTGATGTGCGCCCTTTTGCGTTCGCCGAAAATTATGTTTTTAGATGAGCCGACAAACGGGGTTGATCCGATAAGCCGGCGTGAATTTTGGGAGATGCTGCACACGGCAGTTGAAGACGGTATTTTGGTTTTAATGACGACGGCATACATGGATGAGGCAGAGCGGTGCGGTGAAGTCGTTTTGATGGAAAACGGGCTCGTTTTAGGTCAGGGCGAACCCAAAGAGTTATTGCAAAAAGAAAAAGTTTCCAATTTTGACGAATACTTCTTAAAGAGGGGAAATCTAAAATGAGTAAAGTTGTTGAAGTTGAAAACCTCAGCGTCAAATTTGGCGATTTTTATGCGGTGAAAAATGTCTCATTTAGCGTTTCAAAAGGTGAAATTTTCGGTTTTTTAGGTGCAAACGGTGCCGGAAAAACGACAACAATCCGTGTTTTGTGCGGGTTGCTTACGCCAAGCTCCGGAAAAGTTGTGGTTGACGGCATATTTCTTGAAAACAAAAAAGAAAATTTAATCAAACAAAAAGTTGGATATATGTCGCAAAAATTTACGCTTTATGACGGCATTTCAATTAAGGAAAATATGGATTTTGCGGCAACGCTCAGACATTTGGAAGATAAAGAATACGAACGGCAAAGAGAAAAGTTGCTGAACTTTATTGATTTTAAAGAAAACTTATCAACAATTGTGAGAGATCTGCCCGGAGGTGTAAAGCAGGAAATTGCGCTTTGTGTGGCGCTTTTGCACAATCCGCAAGTTATTTTTTTAGATGAGCCGACGGCAGGTGTTGCACCGAGTGCAAGATTTCGCTTTTGGGAATTAATCAGACAGCTTGCCTCAATCGGAAAAACGGTTTTTGTGACGACACACTATATGGATGAGGCGGAAAATTGCGGACGGATTGCGTTGATGCGCTCCGGTGAATTGATTGCGCTGGATTCGCCCGAAAACTTGAAAAAAAAGAGTTTTAACAAACCGATTTATTTGATAACGCCGAAAAATGTGAATACAAAGCTGCCGGATAAATCTTTGTTTGAAAGTTTTGAGCCTTATGGGCAGCACTATCATGCAATCTTAAAAAACGATGAGCCTGAAGTGATGAAAACCTTAAAGAAAAATTTTGATATTTCAGAAATCAATCCGACGCTCGAAGATGTGTTTATGCGCGTCGTGGAGGGCAAAGAAAGATGAGAAAATTTTCACTGCTTAGAGCGCGGGCCGTCTGCCAAAAAGAGTTTATGCATATTTTTCGCGATCCTTTCACTTTAATGGTGGCATTGCTTTTGCCGCTTTTGATTGTGCTGATTTTAGGAAACTGCATCGAGTTTAATATCAAGCACATTAACTTAGCTTATATGGACCATGACAAAACGCAAAGTTCTCGAAAATTGATTGAAACCTTCGGTTCCTCAAATTATTTCAAGCCATATCAAATTGAGACACCGACGCAGGGCATGAATGAACTAACAGCCGAAAAAGCAAAAATGCTTTTAATCATACCGCCTGATTTTGAAAAAGAAATTATGTCACAAAGAACAGGCACCGTTCAGATTATCTTAGATGGTGCGGATAATTCTTCGGTATCATCTGTGATGAATTATTTAAACACGATTAACGTCAATGCAATTTATAAAATTCAAGATGTGCCGATTTCAAAAGATGAACTTTTGAGTTTTAAGACGCGATATTTATTTAATCCCGAACTGAGCTCTCAATGGTTTTCCGTTCCGGGAATCACAGCCATTATTATTGCGCTTGTATCGATTATGTTAACGACCTTAACAATATGCCGAGAATGGGAACAAGGATCAATGGAAATGCTCCTGACAACCCCGATCAGATCATCGGAGATTATTGTGGGCAAGTTATTGCCATATGCCTTATTGAGCTTAATCGGTTTTTTAATTGTTTTTGTTGTGGCAAGACTGGTTTTTAAGGTGCCTTTTGTGGGGAATTTTGCGGTTCTGCTTTTAGGAACATTGTTGTTCATATTAGGTTATTTGGCGCTTGGTTTGTTTATTTCAATCATATCTCACGAACAACAGGTTGCTGTTCAATATGCGGCGTTAATCGGGTTGATGCCGACGTCTCTTTTTTCGGGTGTATTTTTTCCCGTGGAATATATGGCACCTGTTTTTCAATATATTGCCTCCGTTTTTCCGGCAAGATTTTATGTTACAATAGTTCGAGACCAATTCTTAAAAGGAAGCACGCTTTTGGATTTGTGGGTACCGTTTGCCGTGCTGCTGTTGCAATTTTGTGTGTTGTCAGGATTGTGTGTCATTAAATTCAAAAGGACATTAGAATGAAAACGCTGAAAGGATTTATCAAAAAAGAACTGATTGCACTGTGGCGTGATCCGACGTTGATTGTGGCGATTTTGGTTTTGCCGATTATTCAGATATTAATCATCGGTGAGGCAATCACAATGGAGGCAAAAAACATTAAACTTGTTGTTGATGCTGAGCCGAATGATTTTGTGATGGAAAGAATTTATGACCACGCGATTGCATCAGGCTGGTTTATAAAAGTACGCCCGATGGAAAAGGATACAATGGCTGCGGTCAGTCAAGGAAAAGCCGATGTGGCCATCGTTGCGCCGGAAGGCGGGCTTTTGCGCTCAATGGCTCGAGGCGAGGGAAATATCCAAATTTTAATTGATGCAACGAACGTTATCCAAGCACAAAGTGTTGACGGATATTTAAGGGGCATCATCACCCAAGTTCTAAGAGACGAAAAATTCGGCATAAAATCCGAGTTGCCGATTCAATTTACGGTGCGCCTGATGTTTAATCCGGAGTTGAGCACGCAATGGTTCTTCGTTCCGGCGATGATTGTGATACAAGTGTTTATGACAATTTTGTTGTTAACAACCGTTTCTATGACAAGAGAAAAAGAAAACGGAACGATTGAAACATTGATTTCAGCGCCGATTTCAAAATATGACATCATCTTGGGCAAAACAATTCCGGCAATCATTATGGCATTTTTTAATATGATATTGGTTTTGTCAGCCGGATTGATATTATTTAAGCTGCCGTTTGTGGGCTCCCTCGTGATGTTCGTTCTGGCATTTTTGATGTTTTGTATTCCGGCTTGTGCCATCGGCATATGGCTTTCAACATATACAAACACGCAACAACAGGCGATGCTCGGTATGATGATGGTGGCTTTTTTGGCGATGATGTTATCGGGAACGATTTTTCCGAGCGAGAATATGCCCGATGTCTTACAATGGATTAGTTATGTAAACCCCTTAACACACTATACATACATGATTAGAAACATCATCTTAAAAGGAGCCGGTTGGGCATACTTTACGGCTCATTCCGCCGTTTTGGTGACAAGCGGTATTGTTGTCGCCTTTTTTGCAATCAGACGATTTAAGACAAAACTTGTTTAACCGATAGAAATTTATCTGCCTTCAGATTCTCTCATATGCTGAAGAGTTGAGGCCGGTGCGTCGCTGATTTTTGAAACGGCAGGAGCCTTAGGCGGATTAAGACGCCCTGTTTTTTCAAGAAGTGTTTGGGCTGGATCCTGTTTCTCGGGTTTTTCAATGACGTCACCTGTCATATCCGGCACAACACGATGCATAAAATCTGAAGATTGCGGTGCATATAAAGGAGTTCCATGATTATTTTTTTCATTTTCTTGAGGATGAACAATTTCATTTTGAACATTACCTTTGCTAAAAGAGGCAAGGGTGTTTGAAACACGTTGACGCGTTAAAGCCCACTTGTTCATATCTTGAACAGCCTGAGCCTCATCGGATATGGATTGCGTAAAATCAGTATATTGCGGATTGATAATACCCGAAACATCAACATTTTTACCATCTAAGGAAACGCTATAGAGTTCTTTTAAGGCTTTGTTGTAAGCTGCGTCATTTTGAACCCCGACGGGGATTCCTTTTTTCTGATATTCTCTTGCAACGTCATTTGTGATGGAAGATGCAAGAGAGGCGGATTTGACCATTCCGTCACGATAAATATTTTCAAGGTTTAAATCAGGAGAGTGATTTAACGCAACGCGTGCAATTGATTCCTTCCAAACATCGCCGACCGTTTGACCTTCATATTCGCTTTGAGAAGTGTCGCCCCAGTGATAACCTTCGTTCATGGCAAGCGTTTGTTGAACCAAATCTTGATATTGCTGGAGGCTCATATCGGCTTTATAAGCCGGAACATTATAAAGTTCGGCAGCTTCCGCATTCGTTAAATTTTTTTTATATGCTAAAATATCAAGATGGCTGTTTTGGCTTATTTCAACATCATGGTCCATATATTTTGTAAAATCAACCCCGCCGATATTATAGCAAATCTTTTTTGCGCGCTGATAATTTTGGTCATAATATTGAGCGTGTGCACCGTCATCTTCGCCGAAGAAAGTCGCATCAGCCGCATTTGCATAAGAGGGTTTATATTTATCGCGCGTGCCATTAACGATAAGAGACATTTCTTTATTAAAAGCCTCAGGGTCTTTTGAGGTCGGGTCGATTTCGCCGGTTTTCAGAGCTTCGGCATAAAAACCAAATGGCGTGCCGTCAAAAACAGATTCATCTTTATTTTCAAGATATTGCTGACGCAATGCAATAAGTTCGGCCATATCTGCAGAAATATGATCATGCATGGAAACTTTATAAGCCTGTTCAGTCGAAAGAGCATATTCATAAATGCCGTTTTGGTAATTTGTGCGGCGTTTTTGCTCATGAACGATTTTTTCATCTGAAAAATTTTTACGATTCGTTTCATCTTCGCCGAGAACATGCGCAAAGTCGATACGATTGTCTTGACGGTCATATTTAAATCCTCTGCGCCAAGGTTGATCAAGCGTATCTACTTGATATGCAACATCGACGGTCGGCATTAACTTTTGTTTTTCCTTATTATCCGGCATAGCTTTTCTCCGCTTAAAGTCAACATAAAATCATTATACCAGATTTTGAAGCAGATGTCATTAATTTTTCGTTACAAAAAAGAAAAAAACACCCTTAAAAGGGTGCTTTTTAATGGCTGCACGCAGTGTACAATCTTCGAACTTTTACAATCTCATCGCTCCGAGGTAATTGCCATTAAAGAACAACTCCATTTTGTTAGGAAAAGATTAGTAATATAATTTTTTAAAGCTTGCGTGAACTTAAACACAAACCTATATACAGAATAAAGCATATATTTAAAGGAGAATCTTATGGTTGATAATTTAGAAGCGTTAATGCCGTTTAAGTCTGTACGCAAATTAGCAAATTTTCTCAGAGCAGAGCCAACGTTAAACCAAAACAAAGAACTACAAAACAAGATAATATCCGTAATACAAGAAATTCTTGTTGATGCTCGTACAGAGTGGTGCAAAAAGCGCGCAGTATCGATAGATGCCGTTATAAAAGTTCATCAAAGGTCAAAAGCATCTAAAGGCGCAATGAGCAGAGACAGTAAATATAAAAAATTCAGAGAAAAATTTGCCGACGTGCAAAAAGACTATTTTATGAAAGCTCATCAAAATAATCAAAATTTAACAGCTAACAGTTTTGTAGATTGGTTTTTGATAAATAAACCCAGAGAAATGACAATTCCATATGTAGAACATAATCAGAAAAATAAATTAAGGCAGTTAGCGCAAGCAAATAATCGTGAATTTAAAAAGCTTTTGCTTGGCAAAAGTTAGTATTTTAGCAGGCTATGGGGCATAGACAACAATTGAATACTCCTTTATAATAAGAACATAAAATAAATTTTTAAAATGGAGTAATAAAATGTCATTTTTAAAACAACATAAATCACTGTTAGAATATATGAGCAACAAAAATCAGATTGATCCTTATGGAATTGATTATTCGAAATTTATAGCAAAAGAGATTTTGCGAGACCAAATAACAAGAATTATTAATAGTGAATACCAACCAGTAAATTCGCAACAATCTTCTTTAAAACAAGTCGTAGGAGCGATAAAAGATTTGGCTCGTAATTATTTTGATATGAAAAGAGATAATACTGTAAAGGGAGATAATTATTTTCATTGTAAAGCCAATTATGAAGCAACGCAAAGAGGTAGAATAGGAGAAAAAATTGCTGAAAAAATAGGAAATGCGAAAGAAGAATTCGATTTCTGGGATAATCAAATAAGAAAAGGTTTATCACCTTTACAAGCATATCAAGATAAAATTAACGATAGAACAATCAATCAAATCGGTAGACAAAGGGCAAAAAGTGGTTTATATAAAAATTCAAGAGAAGCTTGTAATCCATATAGGGTAGAAGGTATAAATGAAAAATACTGAAACAAAATCAACAGCAAAAATCTTTTTAAAAATTTTATATGGTATTTTAGCCGTGATAGGCATCATAAGTATTTGTGTTTTGGGTTATTTGATTTTTGATAATCAAGCAAGATGTTTAGATATAGGAAAAATTTATGATCCAGAACAAAAAATATGCCGAGATGATTGCTTAACGTGGGATGAAACAACTGGGTGTGTGCCGATTACACCAGAAAATATCCGAAAAAAAGAAAAAGGATTACCATTTACTAAATAGGCATTTTTGATTAGTGGCTGCTTCACCTGGACTGGGCTTCGGCTTTTAACAAAGCCTTGCCCGATCTCAGCGTTTGCAGATATTTGCCTGCAAACACTTCGATTCCGAATTGGTTCTCCCATAAAGATAAATCAGCCACAAAAAAAACACCCTCAAGGGGTGCTTTTTTATGGCTGCTTCACCTGGACTCGAACCAAGATTGACGGAGTCAGAATCCGCTGTCCTACCATTAGACGATGAAGCAATAATCAAAACTTGAAAGCTGTATACGCTTTTTTTTATGGCTTGTCAAATCTTTTTTAATATCTTTATTCTACGATATATTCGGTTTGTTTGATAAAAAAAGAGGGATAAATGTCAAAAACAGCAAAATCGTTTTGGAATATGGTTTACGGCTTTTCAAAAAATCAAGAAAATCAAAAGGGTTTTACGCCGACATATCTTGAAATCAGCAAAAACTTAAACAGCAAAGACGAACAGGTTTTTGAAGCAGCTGTTTACAGCTTATGTGTTGTTGCAAATCAAAAAAAAGAATACCAAAGCCAAATTGTGGCTCTCTTAACGCAATACGTGAAGAAAAGTAAAGCCCCGAAATCTAGAATATCATACATTAAAAAAATGATGGAAGAACAAGGGCTGAATTAAAAAATACACAACTAATAAGATAATATTTTATATATTAACAATTTTTAATTGACTTTAAAAGCCAAAGTGATATATATAGTTTTTGTAAGAAACAGGCAGCCGATCGGCCTGAAGTTTTAACTTTAATGAAAGGAAAACGTATATGTGCACTGGGACTGTTAAGTGGTTTAATACCAAAAAAGGATATGGATTTATTGAGCCGGAGACCGGAGAAAAAGATATTTTTGTTCACATCACAAAACTTGAAGAAAAAGGCATACGCCGTCTTGTCGACGGGCAAAAAGTCAGTTATGAGCCATATAATGACCGCGGACGGATTGCCGCCGGAAATATCGAAATTTTATAGTTCTCCTCCTTAAAAACAAAAGCCGCCTATGACTTTAGTTATAGGCAGTTTTTGTTGACTTTTTTAAAAAAAGATATATACTGATATGTATATAAATTGGAGCTTTGCGAGAGCAAAGGCTTCATTTAAAAAAAATGATTATGGAAGGCAAAGCGATGATAAAAGTGCATGAAAATGGCAGAAGTATGGTTGAAATCCTCGGCGTACTGGCAATCATCGGCGTGCTTTCGGTCGGCGGTTTGGCCGGCTATTCTAAAGCAATGCAAAAAAATAAAGTGAACAAAACGGAAGATGAAATTGTGCAGATTATGACTAATCTGCGCACTTTATTTTCAACCTCCGGCAGTGAGTTTACGTTTGGCGAAGATGAGCTCAAACAAGCCATAAAGGCTGATGTCTTTCCAAAACATATGGTTGTTGATCTAGAAAAACTTCAAAATCTTTATAAAGGCGAAGTGAAACTGTCTGTTGTTAAAATAGACGGAAATTCAACATTTAAGTTAACCTATGAGGGACTGCCTAAAGAGGCTGTTTTAGCAATAGCGACAGCTTATTGGGGGGACGAAACGACAGGGATGGTTCAAGTAATTATCAATGAAGATAGATACGAGTACTAAAGGAGATA
>OMQZ01000151.1 GCA_900313355.1 uncultured Rhodospirillaceae bacterium | reverse complement strand
GTTGTGTGGGGGTATGTGGGTGTGGCTGAGAAAATCATGATTCTAAAACGCGTATAAAAAACGCGTATAATGGCTAACTAATACAGATACCTTTCCTCAAGCTCGGTCATGTAGGTTTAACTACACTCCCTTCGCTTTCGGGCAGGTATCTTATTATTTAGCTCATTCTCCGCGTTTTTAAGGATTGGTATAATGGCTAACTAATACAGAAAAATTGTTTCAAGCTAAGTCATGTACCAAAATGTACACTCCTGTCGCTTGAAAAATTTTTCTTATTATTTCCCTCATTCTCCGCGTTTTTATTTTAGAAAGTATATAAGGCTGTTTGTAGGGAATTTTCTTTAATATTTACAAATTGAAAAGGAAATGCTATAATTTATTATATGTAGTATTGTATGCAAGAAGTGCGATATGGATAAAGAATATGAAGAATTAATAGCTTATCTTGAAGAGATTATGCATAAATTGCAAGATCAAAGCGATTATTTGCGGGGTAAAGATATTGCAATTTGTGTGAGCGATGATTCTAAGAAGTTGGACATAGGTTATGGAACAAATAATGCTTGTTTTATAGCTAACAGTGCTGCGATTTTGTTTGATTTAGAATATTTAAGGAAAAGTGCGGCTTGGGGAGAAGACGGGGTCGCAGCTACTATTGCGCACGAATTATCGCATTATGTATATAAAGAAAAAAACCAATTGAGAGGGGGTAAAGAAGAGGAAATCTTTGCAGATAATTACGGATTGATATTGTGCCACAGAGCCGGTTACAATGTTCGTGTTAATGTAGACAAACGGAAAAGAGAGTTGTCTTCAGAACTGAATGTAGATGAACATCCGCAAGATAAAATAAGACAGCTGGTGATGTTAAGAACGTGTGCGTTGTTTGGATTTTCAGAAGCTCCGAGTACGCCTTTTAAAGTGAACATACCGCATAAAGCCGACAAAAATGAGATAAACGAATACTGTAATAACCTTCTTAAAATGCGAAATCAATCAATAAAGGCCAAGAAGCTTTCTTACATTGAAACGGATGTTGAATTGTTGAAAGATGATGAGAATCAAAACAAAAATCAACCTGCTTTGGTGGCGCATTTGTTGTCTTTACGCTCCTTTAAGTCTTATGAGAAAAACACCTTGTTAACCTTGAAGTTTTCGGATTGTTGTATGGAAGATTTGTCTGCTCTTTATGAAAAAGTTGAAAAGTCGCCTGAAATATTCAACAATGAAGTACTTTTGAAGAAGTTTCGTAAAGCTTTTATACGCCAAAAAATAATATTTGAAGAAGATGATAAAACAGGAGAACGTATTGCAAAGTTAGATAAATTTTTTGTGGGTCGGATGAATACACTTATTACGGCACGTGAGAAAATAAATTTTGCGGTTGAGTTTATGCAACCGGCAACACGTTTTCAAAACAAAGAAGATCGGGAAAAAGTATATCAGTTGTATGCACAGGGTTTGAGCGGTAAATACGGAAAAGATGATGGTTCTTGGGAATACGCCCGGAAGATATCAGATGAGCTTCAAGCACTAAAGGGAAAAATTAGCAATGCTGATGTGATAGGTCTTGTCAAAAAGCTTAAAACAACTTTAATGGTAACGGATAAAAGTTTGCCTGTTTTACAGGATTTTGCACTTAAAAACAGTTTTGAAGTTCAGCAAATCAGAACAGAAGTTTTGATTTCTGAGTGTTTGGTTAATCAGGAACAGGCTCTCAAAACGTTAAAATTTTTAACGGACGATTCTCAAGAACCTTTTCAGTTTCAGGGTGTTTATGATAAATCCGGTGAGATTCAGGATTCTTATATAGATAAAAAAAGAATCGAGGAGATCAGAGAAGATTGGAAAGATATTTCTCCAGCCAAGCGTGCACAATTGTTTTCTTTGTTGATGGAAAGCATTGATAAACCATGTGAAGAAAAATTAGCGTTGTTTGTTGATGAAAAAAGAGAAAACGATGATGCCTTTAAATTTGTCGTTGATTCTTATATTCAAACGTATTTACCCGAACAACGTCCGTATATTGTTGCCACTTTGGTAAGCTATAAAGATACGGACAAACCATTCAGCTATGAAGATTATTTCAAAAAAATATTGTTAAATTCCGGAGCCCATGGACAAGCTGTTTATAATAAGCTTTATCAGGAAGGTGTGCCGGAAGAAATTTCGGATGTTTATCGAAATTATTCGCCTGTTTATGCTGATAACGGTATTATATTTTCAAATCTTGCAGAGCTTGGTGATGTTTGCAAAAAGAACTCGGATTTAAGACTTAAAAAGATGGGCGAAGTGATATCATCGGTTATGGACGGAAAGTATACAACTCTCCGGCATATGACCCGAGGGAAACAAAGATCATTTTGAAAAATTAACTTCGAATTCTTAAAACTCGCGTTTTAGTGAACGCTCGAACATTTCTTTGATAATCGGTTTAATCTCTGCGTCTTCAAAAACAACCTTGTAAAGCGCTTGGCAAATCGGCATTTCAATTCCGTCTTTGTCTGCGATGATTTTAACGGCTTTTAAGGTCATCGGACCTTCAGCAGATTTGGTCGATTTTTCACCTTTGGCAAGAAGTTCGCCGTAAAGTCTGTTGTGGCTGTTGCGCGAAAAGAGCGTTGCTTCGTAGTCACCTAAGTGCGCTAAGCCATAGGCACTTTTGGGATTACCGCCGAAGTGTTCGATAAAACGCCCGACCTCAATCGGGGCACGTGCCATTAAAGCACCTTTTAAGCCATACCATTCTAAGCCGTCTAAAATGCCGGCAGCAATACCGATAACATTTTTAAGCGCGGCACCGATTTGGTTGCCGACAACATCCGTTCCGTAGTAAAAGCGAATAAGTTCGCTTTGCATCAATTCAATCCAATGTTTCTTTTCAGCTTCTTCACGGCTGTCAATCACAGCACATGACGGAACTTTTTTTAAGTAATCCTGAACGTGTCCGGGACCGCCCAAGCAAGCAAAGTGGACATCATCTTGGGTGATTTCTTCTGCCATCACATCAACCAAAATCTTTGCACTCGGCTCTTCCAAACCTTTCATAGCAAGCAAAAAATGCTTTCCGGAAAGGTTGTATTGATTGATTTGTTTGGCGAGTTCTCTTAAATGTTGGCAACCGATTGAAATAATGATGTTGTCATTTTTGAAAATTTCATTCAAATCAGGCGTTAAAAACATATTGTCACTCAAGTTTAAATATGAGTTTTTACGTGTTTCTTTCAATTCAATGAAATTCGGGGAGGTCGGGATATCATAAAGCGTGACTTTATCTACGCGATAATTTGCCGCATACCAACCTAAAAATGTGCCCCAACGGCCGCACCCGATAACAGAAATTTCTTTCATGATTAACCTCATTTAAAATTAACAATTTATGTTAGTTTAACCGACAAAATTTTGATTGCAACAAATAATCAAAAAAAAGTCCACAGAGATTGTCGGTCCCAGGGTTCAATTTTTTATAAAATTATGCTTGAAAAGTCGGATAAGGGCGGTTATAGTGCGGAAGTTAAAAGATAAATTAAAATAAGGTCAATAAAATGTCTAATGAAACAAATATTCATCGCGAATCGCGACTTGCTAAGTTAAATACATTAAAAGAAAAGGGGTATAACCCGTATCCATATAAATTTGAGCCGAATGCTTATGCGGCAGATTTACAGGAAAAATATAAAGATTTGGAAACAGGGGCAGATACCGAAGACAGAGTTACAATCGCCGGCAGGGCTATGGCTGTCAGAAACAGCGGCATGTTTATTGACTTGAAAGATAAATCCGGAAAAATTCAGGTTTTTTGCCACAAAAATCATTTAAGCGAATCTGATTTAGAGATTTTGAAATGTTTAGATGTGGGCGATTTGGTCGGTGTGAGCGGGTATATTCGTCGTACACCGCGCGGAGAGCTTTCTGTTGCGGCAGAAAAATTTGATATTATTGCAAAATCATTGCAACCGCTGCCTGAAAAGTTTCATGGTTTGACGGATATGGAAGCAAGATATCGTCAAAGGTATGTCGATTTTATTATTAACGACGAGGCTAAGGAAATTTTCAAAAAGCGTTGTCAAATCACATCTGCCATCAGAAAATATTTTGAGCAGCACGGCTTTTTGGAAGTTGAGACGCCGATTTTGCACCCGATTATGGGCGGAGCTAATGCAAAGCCGTTTATTACGCATCATAACACCTTGGATATGGATTTGTTTTTACGTATTGCTCCAGAGCTTTATTTGAAGCGTCTTGTTGTTGGCGGTTTTGACAGGGTTTTTGAGATTGGACGCAACTTTAGAAATGAGGGTATTGATAAGAGTCATAACCCTGAATTTACGGCGCTGGAAGCCTATCAGGCTTATGCCGATTATAACACAATGGCTGATTTAATTCCGGATTTGCTTAAATTTGTGGCAAATGAGGTTTTAGGAACAACTGTTGTTAAGTTCGGCGAGCATGAAATTGATCTTTCAAAACCGTTTAAGCGTCGTTCAATCGTGGATCTTTGCAATGATTATGCCGGTATTGATTTGATGAAGGCAGAAACGCTTGAGCAAGCTCAAGAGATGGCAAAATCCGTCGGGGTTGATGCTTCGGAATGCACTTCATGGGGTAAGGTTGTGCAAGAAGTTTTTGACGCAAAAGTTGAGGCGAATTTGATTGATCCGATTTTGGTGATGGATATGCCGCGTGATGTTTCGCCGCTTGCAAAAACGCACCGAACAAATCCGCGATTGGTGGAGCATTTTGATGCGTATGTCGGGGGTATGGAAATGGGTTGCGCTTATTCGGAACTTTCAAATCCGTTGGAACAAAGAGAGCGTTTTGAAAGCCAAGTTCAAGCCAGAGAACAAGGTGATGATGAAGCTCAAATGCTTGATGAGGATTTTGTAAACGCTTTAGAGAACGGATTTCCTCCGTCAGGCGGTATGGGAATGGGTGTTGATCGTTTGGCTATTTTCTTAACCGGTGCCGATACCATTCGTGATGTGATTGCGTTTCCAACCCTTCGAAAGAGAGACTAAAGTTGGCACAAAAAGATCATATTCAATCGCAGGCAAAATCACCGCTCGTTTTTAGAATTGTTTTGACGGTGGTGGTTTTGTCTGCGTTGTCTTTGTTGTTTTTTCTGTTTAAATTAAATCACGAAGATAATGGACTGAAATCTGAAAAATCGGTTGCCGTTGTGGTTATGGGTGAAGAGGTCAAACAAGAACCTTTGGTCAAACAAATTAAGGAAGAAGAAAAAGAACCGATTGCGGAGGAACGCGTTGTTTCAGCACCTATTTCAGGTGTTTTGCCGATTGTTGATGATGTTGTTTATATGATAGAGCAGGCAGGCGAGATTGAAAATGACGATAATTTTTTAGCAGACGACGAGTTTGATCAGGCTTTGGATTTGGCTCTCGAGGCTGAAGCGTCTCATGAGTCGGAGGAGGATTTTGAAGAGATCAAAGAAGAAGAGTCGGAAGACGATGAAGCACCTGAGAACGTTCAGGAAGGTGAAGAATATTTTGTTTCGGTGGTGATTGATGATATGGGTGTTAATCAGCAGCGAACCAAAGAAATGATTGAAATTAAGGCTCCTTTGACATCTTCGTTTTTGACCTATGGCAAAAATTTAGATGAGCATTGTTTGGCGGCACGAGAGGCCGGACATGAAATTATGATGCATACGCCGATGGAACCGAAGGTTGAGGCGGATTTGGCGCCCGATACGTTAAAAATTTCAATGAGCGATGAACAAATTGAAGATGAATTTTTGAAAATGCTTTCAAAATTTGAGGGGGCGAACCTTAAAGGAATTAACAATCATATGGGGAGCCGTTTTACGGAAAGCGCCGAAAAGCTTGATGTGGTAATGAGAGTTTTGAAAGATAAAGGGCTGTTCTTTTTAGATTCTAAAACTTCGCAATTTACACGAGGGGAGGAAGTTGCCAATCTTGAGGGCGTTGAATATGTTCAAAGAGATGTGTTTTTAGACAATGAAGACAATTATGATTATGTTTTGGGGCAACTCCAAAAACTTGAAAGAAAGGCGAAGAAAAAAGGGTATGCTGTCGGAATAGGGCACCCGAAAAAGGCGACAATTGCGGCACTTAAAGACTGGGTGAAGACTTTGGATGATAAGCCGGTAAAGCTCGTTTTTTTGAGCGAATTGCTTGAAATTAAGAAGCAGAAAAAATAAAAATTTTGTTTTTTGAAAAAAAATGCTTGACGGATAAGAAAAATACATTTATATATGCACATACATTTTGTAATGGTCCCATCGTCTA
The DNA here is from genome assembly GCA_900313355.1 of uncultured Rhodospirillaceae bacterium. GTDB lineage: Bacteria > Pseudomonadota > Alphaproteobacteria > RF32 > CAG-239 > UBA1254. Next base: position 116 of record OMQZ01000151.1, on the reverse strand, counting down.
AAGGTTAGGACATCACCCTTTCACGGTGGTAATATGGGTTCGAATCCCGTTGGGATCACCAAAACAAGCGCTTCTTTGGAAGCGCTTTTTTGTTGACCCTAGGGATTTGAACCCAT
>OMQZ01000209.1 GCA_900313355.1 uncultured Rhodospirillaceae bacterium | reverse complement strand
TACAGAAACCCTCTTTCACACTCGGTCATGTACGTTTATGTACACTCCCTTCGTGTTCAGTCGCGTTTCTTATTATTCACCTCATTTTCCGAGCTTTTTGAAAAATGCGGCATTATACGCATTTTTTTCGTGCCATGTGGAGGGGTAATACAGAAGCCCTTTTTCATGCTCTGAAGCATTTTTTTGCTGTTTATTTTTAATTTTTTTGAAATATTTCGTATTTTCAGGTATTTGTTTTAAGGCGTCGAATCCTGATTTTTCTTGACTTTTTGATTATTTTATGATACTCTTTTTTTAAGAAGAATTACTCCTTTTGAGATTCTTTGAACTTATTGTGTAGGAGAAAAGAAATGAGTAAAAAATTTTTGATGTTAGCCGGTATTTTGGGACTCTTAAGTACCGAGGCTTGGGCCGGTTGCACTATCTATGTGTATAATGGTACCAAGACACATGAGACGTGCACACGAGCCAGAGGAGGAAAGTATACATATTATTACGACTCTCAAGGCCGAACGACGTCTTATGTTGATTATGACAGCAACAATGTCCTTACAAAAAAGCATGAATATTCGTATGATGAAAACGGATCACGGACAATCGTAAAATATGATACGCCGGCGGCTATTGAAAGCAACACGCCGACAGGAAAAACAGAAGATCTGAATGATGAAGCCGGGCAGTTTGTTGCACACACAGAGTGGAATTCGACAGAATCTGTTGCAAATAATACACCGGATAATAAAACAACGTATACCTATGATAATGATGGAAACCATACCTCAACGACGTATTATTATACGCCCGAATCTGTTGCAAACAATGCGGCAGATGAAAAATATGAGGCGGCGTATGATGCAAGCGGTCATCAAACATCATATTCATATTACTATTCGGCAGAAGCGGTTGCCAACGGGGTAGCAGATTATAAAGAAGAATACACCTATGATGCAAACGGTGAGCAAACTTCACGTACGGAATATTATTCAGCTGAGGCGGTTGGCAATAATGCACCGGATTATAAGCAGGAATGGACTTTTGATGAAAACGGTAACAGGAATTCAAATATAGAATACCTCTCGGCAGAATCGATAGCCAATAATACACCGGATCGTAAGTGGGCTGCTCAATATAACGCAGAGCAAAATGCTTATTTAGATGAATATTTCAACAACGCAGAATCGATTGCAAATAATACGCCTGATGTCAGAAAGGTTTATCTTGCGGACCAAGGTCAAGGTGTTGCTTATGACAAAGACGGCAATTTGTTGCCTAATCCTTGGGATGATGTGATTATAAGAGATGACCAAGGGCGAGTTGTCAGAAGTGGTGAGTCTAAATGTGTGGAATTGAAGTAAGGAGGGTAAGACCATGAAGATACAAACATTTTTAATAGCTTTTCTTACAACGGTTCTGATTTCAGCGAGTGCTCAGGCAGATCCTATAGAACCGGGTGATTTTGGCGGCGATGGTATCCAATGTTCCGGCAAAACATATACATATAATGCTGACGGTAGCGTGACCGTGAAATGGGACTGGGATGATGAGGGTGTGACCTATGATTCCATGGACGATTATTATATGGATGTGTATGGTTTTATTCCGCCGAAAACATTTGCCGAAGGCGGATTTGACCAGATGTTTAACATTACATCTCCAAATAATTCGTCAAACAACCAGAATGGTTTGAATAGACAACGCGGACGACTGATTTACAGCGTTAAAGAAGCAAATGAAGTCGCAAAAGACGGATCGGTTAATAAGGTTCGTATTCGCTACAGATAATAAAAATCTTTTACCAAAAAGAGCGCACTTTATGTGCGCTTTTTTGTTTTATGAAAAAGTGTTTAAATTGTGCTTGATAATTAAAGCAAAATGTATCATATTCATTTCAAGTTTGGTTTTATTTGGATTTTAAAATGAAAAAAGAGAAAAAGAAAGAAAGTGTTTTTGATACCATAAAAACGATTATTTATGCCGTTTTAATTGCGATGTTAATCAGAAGTTTATATTTTGAGCCGTTTCGTATTCCTTCGGGCTCAATGTATCCGACATTGGAAGTCGGGGATTATCTTTTCGTTTCAAAATATACTTACGGTTATTCAAAACACTCTTTTCCTTTCAGTTTGGCACCAATTAAGGGACGTATTTGGAAAGATGCGCCAAAACGTGGTGATATTGTGGTTTTTAAATATCCGAAAGATAACCGTACGGATTTTATTAAACGCGTGATCGGATTGCCGGGGGATACAATTCAGGTCAGCCGCGGTCGTCTTTATATTAACGGCGAGATTGTTGAAAGGGAATTTGTGGGCGAATATTTACTTAAAGAATATGTTGTGCGTCCCGAAACTTATCAGGAATATATCGAAACATTACCCTGTGGTATGAAACATCGTATTTTAGAAATGTCTGATTTTGAAAACAAGGTTGATAATACGCAAAAATTAACCGTTCCTGATGGGCATTATTTTGTGATGGGCGACAATCGAGATCGCTCAGATGACAGTCGGGTTCATGTCGGTTTTGTGCCTGAAGAAAATTTGGTTGGAAAAGCTCGCTTTTTGTTCTTTTCGCATAATGACAAAGGAAAATGGTATAAGCCGTGGACGTGGCCAAAGGCTATTCGTTGGAAGAAACTCTTTAAAGGATTGTATTAAGTATGGATGAATTAGAGCTTCTTTTAGGATATCATTTTCAAAATGTTTCGCTTTTGAAACAGGCTTTGACGCATAGCAGTATTACCGGAAATGTGCAAAAAAACTATGAGCGTCTGGAGTTTCTGGGCGATCGTGTTTTGGGTGTTTCAATGGCTCATTTGCTTTATTTTACATTCAAAAACGAACCTGAGGGCGATTTGTCTCCACGTTTTGTGAAATTGGTCCGAAAAGAAACTGTGGCAGAAGTGGCACGTGAGCTCAACTTAAATCGTTATATCAAAGCAAACCCTCAAGGGCTTTCAGAAAACGAAAATGTTTTGTGTGATGTTATGGAAGCTGTTATCGGCGCTATTTGTTTGGATGGTGGCTTTGAAACGGCAATTTCGTTTGTGGACAGACATTTTAAGAAGCATATTGAAAAAAGTTGTGCTCCCGAACGTGATCATAAAACAATTTTACAAGAGCTCTCTCATCAGCTGAAGGTTGGCGCACCTTTATATGAGGTTGTCAAAAAGGAAGGAACCGAACACGAACCCGTGTTTTATATTAAGGTTTCTGTTGAAGGAAAGGGCTCAGCGATAGGGGTTGGTAAGAATAAGAAGCAAGCAGAGCAAAATGCTGCGGCGGAATTATTAAAAATTTTGGAAGCAAATCATGGGTGATGTTATTGAAACACGAGCCGGATTTGTGAGCCTTATAGGGGCGCCGAATGCCGGAAAGTCGACCATTACAAATCATTTTGCAGGTTCTAAGGTTTCTATTGTTTCCCCTAAGGCTCAAACAACGCGTGCGGTGATTAAGGGGATCGGTATTTATGAAAATACGCAAATTGTGTTTTTAGATACCCCGGGTATTTTTAATCCGAAACGTCGGCTTGACAGGGCGATGGTTTCGGCTGCATGGGGCGGTGTAAAAGATGCCGATATGGTTGTTTTGGTGGTGGATTCAAAACGAGGTTTTGATGATGAGACTAAGGCGATTGTTCAAAAACTTCAAAGTGAAAAAATGAAGGCCGTTTTGGTTTTAAATAAAACGGATTTGGTCGGAAAAGAAAAAATACTTGCTTTAAGTTCTGAGATAAACAGGGAATATGTTTTTGAAGAAACTTTTATGGTCTCAGCTTCAACGGGGCAGGGTATGGATGAGTTTTATCATTATGTGGCTCAAAATCTTCCTAAATCGCCATGGTTTTATCCCGAAGAGCAGATGTCTGATATGCCCCTAAAATTGCTCACTGCAGAAGTTGTGCGCGAAAAGCTTTTCTTATATTTGCATGATGAATTGCCTTATGCCTTAACGGTTGAGCCGGAGCTGTGGGAACGAAGAGATGACGGCTCAGTCAGAGCTGAAATGACAATTTATGTTGAGCGTGATAATCAAAAAATCATAATCTTAGGCAAAGGCGGTCAGATGATTAAAAAAATAGGTTCATCTGCGCGAAAAGAGCTCGAAGAGATGTTGGAAGAAAGAATACATCTTTTCTTATTTGTAAAAGTTCGTGAAAACTGGGGCAATGATCCGTCACGTTATTCTATTTGGGGCTTAAATTATAACGCTTAAAAACAATCATTGAAATTTTAAAATTATTTCATATATCCGATTGTAAAATAGTGGGAGTATATGAAATGGAAATCTTTTTATTTATTGCACTTTTCTTTATTTATGTTTTGATGGCATTTTCTGTTCCTGATTTGGTTTTGAAGCGCGTTTGGCTTTTGGGGTATGTTTGCGCTTTTGCTTTAACTGCTGTTTCGATTTTATTCATTCATACCGGAAGGCAAACAGTGTTGATGCAGGAAAATGAGATGAATTGGTATTATTTTTTGTATCTCTTCGGTTCAATATCCGTTATTTTTGGTATCATTAACTTATGGATTTATCGCAAAGGCGTTTTCCGCCTTTTTTCAAGAGCTTCTTTAAATGATGATGAAGGATAAATGTTAAAATTATCAAAGGTTTGGCTAAGAGCGTCGGTGGTGAGTATTTTCGGTAAAACGACGCCTTGAGGTGTTTGAGGGGTGTATAAGACGTATAGCGGTAGGCTATTGCTTTTGTATTTTTTCAAAAACTGAATTGTTTGCGCACTCGGTTGTCTTTCTATAACAGGAAGATATGTGATTTTATATTCGTCTTGAAGTGTTTTAATTTGATTTTCGGTTAGGGTTGTAAAGTTATTATATTTACACAATAAACAAGTTTGAGATTGAAAACCGAGCAAGATTTTTTCTCCGTTTAATATTTGTTCGTTCAGAGAAGATAAATCAGGCCTTAAAGACAGGGGTTTCAATGAACCGACAGCAGATATGCAAAAGCTTAAAAGAGTAAGCATTAGGACAAATAAGCAAATCAAAACACGGTTTGTGTTTGAGACATAATTTTGAGGTAATTGTGCTTTATATAAAGCCTCCCAAAAATGGAGCAAATATTTTAAAATCAGCAATCCGATAATGACGAAAATTCCAACCTTAAATAGCGACCAAGGGCTGATTAGAAAGCATATTGAGAGCAAAACAGTAAGCCATGATATGAATAACATGATGTATATGAAAACAAGATGTAAAGCTTTTAAGTTTTTGAACTTTTGCGTTTTGAAAAAATACTGAACAACACTTGGCAAAATTAAAGCAAAAGAAAAAGCGGCACCATAAAGAATAGCCTTAATTAAAGTCATATTGGTGATGGATTGCATAATTTTGTCGTTTAGAAAAATGATTGCAATGGGAATAAAGAACAAAATTTGAAAAGCATCTATCAGCGCTAAAAAGGTCGGGGATTTTTTTTCATTCGGGTATTTAAAGTTAAGGCACAGAAGGCGCAGGCTTAAAATCGTTAATGCAAAACTTAAGTATAGCAGATTGTTTTGTGCTGAAAAATAAACAATGTCGGGGTTTGATCTTAAAAATGCAAAAAGCGTTTCAATGCCTACAAATAAGGTCGTGGCTTTGCTGATAAGATATATTTTGCGCTTTTGGGCGGTGTTTTGCTCAAATAACGGGAATTGTGTTAAGGCAAAGCCGAAGGGCGTTAAATAAAACAGAAGCCCCGCCAAAAAGAGAAACAGGCAAGTGTCAAAAAGCGTTTCGGACACAGAAATGTTTTGATATGTGTTTGGGATAAATGTTTGCCTGAGTGTGGCGTAGTTATTCAGGCGAACCGTATATTTAAGCGGAGAAGACAGAAAATCCGGTTGATTTTCAATCGGAGAGGTTTGGATATAAATTTTATCACTTCCTATCATAATTTCAGGGGCATAAAAAAGTGTTCCCTTCTCATTTTCAAGGAAGAAAGCAATATTGTTTGGTTTGGCATTTGTCTCAAATTCAAAGTTAAGTGTTGAGTTTTCGTTATTGAAAGAAAAATTGCTTAATTTAAGGTATTTGTTTTTTTCTTGCGGAATGTTATAAAAGCTTTGGCGGATAAAGTTTGTCATAGATGAAGATGTGTTAGAACCGGACAAATCAGATTCTATGGTAATATCCGGTGTTAGTGTTTGCGTGAAACAATCTAATTCAATGTCGCAATTTTGAAAAGTAATTTCAGCCTTGAAAGAAACATCTTTTTGTGCCTCTTTGGGTGTTATTTTAATCGGAAAGGCAAAATCGCCGCGATATGCACCGAGCATTTGTTTATATGTTACTTGAACGGGAAGAGGATAAAAAATGTCATATGAGGCGACGTTTTTTGTGTCTATCAGGCGAATAGTGGGCTTTGTGTGTTCGTCATCAAATCGGGTTGCAAGCATTATTCTGTGGTTTGGAATGGTTAAATGCAGGGCTGCTAAAAACGGCGCGTTTGTTGATAAACGGGCAGTTTCTGAAATGAGACGTGCTCTTATACCATCTTTTTCAATCCATTTGCCGATGCCGGCATTCCCGACAAAAGGAGAAGGAAGTGTAACTCCGTATGATGGAATTTTCGAAAATTCGATTTTTGAAAGCATTTGCCGGAATTTTTCAAAATCCGTAGAGGGTTTGTTTTTATCGTTTGTGTGATAAAGCCATTCTTCCATGGCTTCAATTTCACGTTTGTTGTGGCTGTATCCGATTACTTTTTTAAAATCTGAAATAATAGCAACTTGATCGGGTTGTGTCTCAAGATAATCTCGATCGCCAATGATGGCATATTCATCATCAGGAACAATAAGCGGCGGATCTTCCGGAACGAGGGCTTTCTTTTTGGCTTCTTCGATTTTTTGTTTGATGGCGCGATAGATAAAAACGGCACTTCTGATCCGTTGAGTTGTTTTTTGTAAATCGTCGGGCGCGAGGTCTGGAAAGATGAGCGCGACGTCTTCCGAAAAATCAGCTTTTATTGTGTCTTTGGGATATCGAGCGTCAAAGTAACGACCTAAAATAATCAAATTTCCAATCGGTGAACTGTCACTGTTTAAAATGTTATACATTTGAGCGGGGTGGGGGAGACCGGAGGCATTTAAGAAGTCAGGCGCTTGTATCTCATTTAGGTCGTTTTCTATGGGTTCAAAAACAATTTCTGCCGAAAAAGCGGTCGAAATGTTGAAACTTAAAAATAAAAACACTATATAAGATAAGAATTTGGGCATATGACGCAGTATTTAAAAATGTTTTCTTTTTTTCAAAAATATGATATAATAACTTTTGTTAATGAACAAATATAATTTTAGGATATGTACAATAAATGGCGCTTATCGGTGACAAATATTTAACGGGAAAGTTTTTGGTTTCGACTTCGAAAATTGATGATGAATCTTTTCGCAAGAGCGTGATTTATATTTGTTCGCACGGCAAAGAGGGCGCCATGGGGTTTATGATCAATAAAAAATTGAAAGATTTTTCTTTATCTGATTTGGCGGTTCCTTTAGATGCTCAACGTTTTGAAAATTTGGAACAAATGTTTTTATATCAGGGCGGACCTTTGGAAAAAATCAGGGGTTTTGTGTTACACAGTTCCGAATATTTAAAACCCGGCACATTTCAGGTTGATGACAATGTTTCCGTTTCTTCAAGTTTGGATATTCTAAAAGATATTGCTTACGGCATCGGTCCTCATGAAAATTTGGTAGCGCTCGGTTATTGCTCTTGGGAGCCCAATCAGCTTGAAAGAGAGTTGATTAACAATGACTGGCTTGTTGCTGACAGTTCAAATGAAATTTTGTTCCATACCGAAGACGAACTTAAATGGGACAGAGCTATGGATGAAACAAAGATAGAGCTCAGTCGATTTGTTTTTGAAACGGGACACGCGTAAAAAAATATTTTCACGAAAAAAGCCTCTCGTTTGAGAGGCTTTTTTGTAAAGTATGGAAAATTATTTTTCCAAATCTTCACCTGTTTCTTGGTCAACACGTTTGGCAGAAAGTTTCCATTTTCCGCGGTTGTCCATACCG
>OMQZ01000033.1 GCA_900313355.1 uncultured Rhodospirillaceae bacterium | reverse complement strand
GCTGAGCGCAGCGCCGTGTCCCCTGATGTAATTGCCAGCAAAACAATAGATGACACAGTCAGTATTTTGCCATAATTTCCAAGCAATCCCTCCGAAATAAGCGACACAACCTTACCGGCATTGCCACCTGCTCCCAAAGCCTCATTCAAGCCCTGTGTACCGTGGAAAAAAGCAATCGAAAGTGTAGCCCAAACAAGCGCCACAATACCTTCCAAAATCATCGCGCCGTAAAAAATCGGCCGCCCGTATTTTTCATTTGTTAAACACCTTGCCATCATCGGCGATTGTGTGGCATGAAATCCGCTCAATGCGCCACACGCAATGGTGATAAACATCAACGGAAAAATCGGTTTTCCGTTCGGATTTTGGTTTAATGTCGTCAAATCGGGATAAAAATCATACCCACCCTTTATAAGAGCACCTAAAAGCAAAACGGTTGCGAGCAAAAGTGCCGCCGCAAAAAACGGATAAAGCTTGCCCACAATCTTATCAATCGGAAGCATTGTTGCCAAGAAATAATAGCCGAAAATAATCATCAGCCACCAAACAAAATCCATCCCGATTAAATTTGAGAGCATCATCGCAGGTGTTTTTGCAAAAATTGACCCGACAATCAACAGCAACACAATCAAAATAAAAAGAAAGAAAACGCAAAACTTTTTACCTAAGAAAATTTCAACAAAATAAGAGAGAGTTCGCCCTCTGTAACACATTGAAATCATGCCGGATAAATAATCATGCACGCCGCCTGCAAAAATCGAACCTAAAACAATCCAAAACAAACAAACCGGACCGTATAAAGCCCCCAAAATCGCCCCGAAAACAGGTCCCAAACCGGCAATATTTAAAAACTGAATCAAAAACACGCGCCATGGTGAAAGCGGCATATAATCCACCCCATCGGTATAAATAACGGCAGGCGTTTTATGATCTATCCGAATATCAAAAACTTTCTCAACAACCACGCCATAAATAAAATAACCCAAAACAAGCAAAAAAGCAGAAATCAAAAAAAGTCCCATCGTCCAAAGTCCTATAATCAAAACCTAATTTGACAGTTATACTAAGCCAAATTTTTCTATTTAGCAAACATTTCTTGTTTTCAAAGCACCACTGCTGATGATTTACACAATATACATCTATCTATAAAAGACAAAAAATTGATTTTAGTCTCTTACTTTTAAATCTTTGAGAGCTGATGTAGGTATAGAAAGCGTGTTAGCTATTTCCTGTGTTGACGTTTCTGTTCCTAATTTTCTTTCTTTAAAATGAAAGGTTTGGTGCATAGCTCCCATCCGAACATCTGTTTTTTCAAGACCTTTATCACTGTAGTACATTTCAACCTGCCTTTCACCAGTAGTCAGCCAAACATTATACAGTTGAGCTTTTTCTATCTTATCAATATCGCTTCCTTCTACCTTATACCAATCTCTACGTGCAGCATCCGGCCGCCCTTCCCCTTCAGAAACCTCAATATGAAATCCGTCCTGTTCAATTGTGTATGCCATTGCACTCTCACTGAAAAACTGAAAAGAACCTGCTCCTGTAACTTTTTGACCATATACATCCATACCAAAACACGCCCTTGCAACCAATTTGCCCTCACCATCTATATAAGAATACACTAAAGGATTAATGTCATTTTTTTTAATTACATTCTTAGTAAGTTTGATATTACCTTGTTCAACAGCTTCATCTAAAGAGGCCTTACGTTCTGCAAAAGAAAGATTATAATCAAGATACGCTGGTTTACTTGATTGTATAACATTTTCTGAAACAGCTCTAAACCCTTCATTTGAATCCGTAACTTGTTGAGCCGCGGCCTTATCCGAAAATGCCACAGTAGCAGCAAACCCTGCAATAGTACCAAAAATTTTGCGACGCAAAATCTTAATATCTTCCCTTGTCGTCATTGTTTTGTCCTTTCATAGAAAATACTTCCTTATTATTCATAGTCTAGCCTTTTGTTCTTTTTTTGTCAAGTTCAAAAAAACAAATAGAAAATGTGATTTTATAAGTATTTCAAGATCCAAAATCCGCCGATAAGCAAAATCAAAAACAATACCGAAAGCCAACCTAAGTTCTTTTCAATAAACCCTTTCATCGGCGCGCCATATTTTTTAAGAAGCCATGCCACAACAAAAAACCGCCCGCCGCGCGCTAAAACGGAAGCTATCGTAAAGACCAATAAATCCAAATGCACCGCCCCCGATGCAATTGTGATAATTTTATACGGAAACGGCGTTAATCCCGCACCAAAAACAATCCATGCCCCATATTCATGATAGTAACTTTCAAAGGTCTGAAATTTTTCCAAATAGCCGTAAAAATTTAAAAGCGGCTCAGCAATCAATTCAAAGAAAAACACCCCGATGGCATACCCGAAATAGCCGCCCACAACAGAAGCAAAAGTTGCGAGCCCTGCAATCTTCCAAGCCTTTGACGGCGTTGCCAAAATCATAGGGATAAGCATAATATCGGGCGGAATGGGAAAAAACGAACTCTCGGCAAAAGCGACCGCAAAAAGCGCCATCATCGCACCCTTGCCCTCCGAAAGTTCCAACATCTTATCATAAATTTTGCGAATAAATTTCATTTTCTTCCTCTTGCAAAACTATAAAAAGAAGATATTAAAATAGCAAGAAAAAAATAGCCTTCCTTCCCAGGAAAGCTATTTTTTTCAGTAGCACACAGACATTTCATATTTTTCAACATCGACACTCGGATTCAGCTCCTGAAATTGGTGCAGTGTCAAAAGCAACGCCCCATATACATTATCATGCATCTCACCGCAATCCATGGAACTGTTTCCTTGAGAATCAATCTTATACCAATAATCAATTCGCCCGTGGTAATCCGTAAAGTTTGATGAGGTGCAACAGCTCTTAAAAATCAGCTTTCCCTCATTGGCAAACAAAAGGCTCTCGGCACGCGGCAAACCGGCATAATATTGCGGATAATTCTTCTCACACCATTCTGCTTTCGCTTCCAAAGAACCTGGACGAGCCTTACAAAACCCGATCGGCTCAAAAAAGGTAATTTCAAAGCAACCATTAACCTTGTTAACAATTGCTTTCTGAAGAGAAACATCATCTGTTACCCTCAGATTTTCATCAACATACAACCTAGGCATAATAAAAATAAAATTTAGATATAATCAATATAAAACATACTCGGATTATATTTTATTCCAAACTAAAGTCAATAAGTTATTATTGTTTTTGTAAAAAGTACCGAGAATAAGGCAAATACGAAGTATGCGCTCTCGCACAGATTAATACACAGTAAAATAAAAACGCGGAGAATGGTTTGGATGGAGTAAAAATAAGAAGCGGAAAAATTTTAGTGTAGATAGACCTACATGAATTTTTCCGCTTTCGAAATTTCTGCTCTAGACGAGCCCTTATACGCGTTTTTAAGCAATGCGACCGTGGCAGTGTTTATACTTCTTTCCACTCCCGCACGGACAAAGATCATTGCGCGCAACCTTGCCCCATGTTGAGGGATCTTTCGGGTCTAAAGCTGTGGAATCATGCCTAAAGGGCTGAGGAGCTTCCTGTTCTTTCTCGCCTGTCAAAACATTTTCGGGTGCTTCGTGAACCGCACTTGTTTTTATATTTTGCGCACGCTCTTCTGCCTGACGTGCTTTTTCGTCCGAATTTGCCTTAATAACTGTGCGACAGGTTACAATCGTTACTTGTTCTTTCAAAACATCTAACAGGTCAGAAAACATATTAAACGCTTCTTTTTTATATTCGTTTAACGGATCTTTTTGACCATACGCACGTAAAACTATCGTATGACGCATCTGATCTAACGTTGCAATATGCTCTTTCCACAAAAAGTCGAGCGTTTGCAACAAAATGCTTTTATCAACCATTTTCACGATTTCCGCCGGAACATTGGCATTCTTTTCGGCCAAATCTTTCTCAACTTCTGCCAAAATCTTTTCTTTCAAATCTTCGGCAGATAACCCGTCAACGTTTCCCCAGTTCACAACAGGAATGACAAAACCGGTTGTTTTGACAAGCTCTTGTTGCAAAGCATCTAATTGCCATTGAGACTTATCGGACTCATAGGGCAAATAACGCTCAATAAGCGAACTCAAACATTCTTCTCTCATTGTTTGAACACTGTCTGAAACATCATCCGCTTCCATCAGTTTCTTGCGTTCGGCATAAATGACCTTGCGTTGTTCGTTCATCACATCGTCGTATTTTAAGAGGTTCTTTCTGATGTCAAAGTTGCGCTCTTCAACTTTTTGTTGCGCTTTTTCCAAGGCCTTTGAAATCCACGGGTGAACAAGCGCTTCCCCTTCTGGCAAACCCAAGCGATGCAACACGGCAGACATCCTTTCTGAACCGAAAATACGCATCAAATCATCTTCAAGTGAGAGGAAAAACTTTGATGTTCCCGGATCGCCTTGACGCCCTGAACGACCGCGAAGTTGGTTGTCGATTCGGCGACTTTCGTGGCGCTCCGTGCCTAAAATATATAAACCGCCGGCGGCCAAAACTTTTGCCTTATCTTCTTCAACCTCTTGTCTTATTTTTTCTTTTAATTTTTGAATTTGTTCATCCGATTCGTCACCTTTGAGCAAGCTTTTCAACTTCATATCAGGGTTACCGCCGAGCTGAATATCCGTACCACGTCCGGCCATGTTTGTTGAAATGGTGATGGCCCCTGACACACCGGCTTGTGCCACAATTGCCGCCTCACGTTCGTGGTGACGTGCGTTTAAAACTTCAAACTTTACCTGCGGCGCAGCCTTAGAGAGCAAATCAGCCACAACTTCTGATTTTTCAACTGATGTTGTACCCACCAACACAGGCTGACCTCTTTTGTGACAATCCAAAATCGTATTGATAATAGCCTTATATTTTTCAGCTTCAGTACGATAAATTTCATCATGTTCATCAATTCTGATAACAGGCTTGTTTGTCGGAATCTCAACACAAGGCAAATTATAAATATCCATAAATTCGGCTTCTTCTGTCATTGCCGTACCTGTCATACCTGACAACTTCGGATAAATTCTGAAATAATTTTGGAACGTGATTGAGGCCAATGTTTGGTTTTCCGATTGGATAGCCACATTTTCTTTAGCCTCCAAAGCTTGGTGCAAACCGTCCGAATAGCGTCTGCCTTCCATCACACGCCCCGTAAACTCGTCCACAATCACAACTTTGCCGTCTTTGACAATATAGTCAACATCTCGTGCAAACATCTTATGCGCACGCAAAGCCTGATTAACGTGGTGCACAAGCGTCACATTCGCAATATCATACAAACTGCCGTCTTTAATCAAACCGACATTCTTGAGCAATTCTTCAACATGCGTCATACCTGCTTCGGTTAAAGTCACGGTCTTTTGTTTTTCATCTTTTTCATAATCTGCCTCTGAAAGCTGCGGAATAATCTTGTTCACCGAGATATATTTTTCGGAAGAATCTTCTGCCGCACCTGAAATAATAAGCGGTGTTCTTGCCTCATCAATCAAGATTGAATCAACTTCATCGACAATCGCAAAATTAAATTCCCTCTGAACTCTGTCCGCAAGAGAAAATTTCATATTATCTCTTAAATAATCAAACCCGAGTTCATTGTTGGTACCGTATAAAATATCAGAGTTATAAGCAGCTCTTCTTTGCTCATCATTTTTCTCATGAATAATATAATCGACACTCAATCCCAAAAAGCGATAAACCTGCCCCATCCATTCGGCATCACGTTTTGCCAAATAGTCGTTAACAGTAACGATATGAACGCCTTTGCCTTCGAGCGCATTCAAATAAGCTGCCAAAGTTGCCACCAATGTTTTACCCTCACCGGTTTTCATTTCGGCAATCATACCTTTGTGAAGCACAATACCGCCCACAAGCTGAACATCATAATGGCGTTGTCCCAAAGTTCTTTTAGCGGCTTCTCGAACGGCAGCAAAAGCTTCCGGCAACAAATCGTCTAACGTTTCGCCACTTTTAAGTCGATTTCGAAATTCTTGTGTTTTAGCTTTTAACTCTTCATCAGAAAGCTTGATAAAATCAGGCTCTAAAGCATTAATTTTTTCAACGATTTTGAATTGTTTTTTTACAAATCTGTCATTAGCGCTGCCAAACAGCATGCGTGCAATTTTATTAATCATAAGATAAGACCTTTATTTTTATTTTTAATATTTTACATTTAGTGTTTATTAAAACTAAAGTCAATACTCACCGCAAAAGTTATAAACCGCTCATAAAAAATACTTTGAAAAAATAAATAAAAACGTTTATATTTCTTATCAGTTATTTTTGATAAATTTTTTAGGAGATAGAATATGCAAAAAAAATACCTTTTAGCCGGCTCTGCTGCTGTGGTTGTCTTGGCCGTTGCTGCGTTCTTTGCTTGTAAAGTCAATGCCCAAAAGAATGTTGGTATTGCCGCTCGTGTTAACGGCGAAGTCATCAGTGTTGACGAGATCAGAAGAGGCTATGCCGACAATCCGCAAATTGCCGCTCAGGTTCCTTTTGATGAATTTTATGAAAAAGCCGTTGATGTTTTCATAAACGGAAAACTTCTTTATCAAGCCGCCACAAAAGCCAACATTCAAGAAACACCTGAATATAAAGACCAATTAAAAACAGCTATGGAAGACTTGGCTCGTAAGGTATATTTAGAAAAAACGGTTGAAGAAAAAGTCAATGATGCAGCCGTTCAAAAATTCTACAATGATGAATATGTCGCAAAATTTGAAAGCAAGAAAGAAATGGGTGCGAAACACATCTTGCTTGATGATGAAAAAACAGCTAAAGAAGTGATTGAAAAATTAAACAAAGGCGGCAATTTTGATAAATTAGCCAAAGAATACACAAAAGACAACACTGTTGATTTAGGCTATTTCACGGAAGATTTAATGGTTCCTGAATTCACGGCTGCAGCTTTAGCGTTAAAAGTTGGCGAATACACAAAAACGCCTGTTAAGACACAATTCGGTTATCACATCATTTTGCTCCAAGATGTTCGTGACTCTAAACCCTTACCGTTAAAAGAATTAGAGCCTCAAATCAAAAACATCTTAAGCCAGCAAATTATTGCCGAAACATTTGACACACTTCACAACGAAGGCTCAATTGAAAAATTCGATTTAAACGGCAAAAAGATACCTGAACCGAAAGAAGAAAAATAGATTAATTTCACCAAGTAAAAAACGCGCTTTCAAGGCGCGTTTTTTTTATATTTCGCCATACTCTGCTCTTTCGATAAAATGATAAACCGTAGGCACACTCACCCGAATTCGTCTTGCAATTGCCCGTTTCGATTCGTTATTTTCAAGCAACCTTAAAACAAGCTCAGAATATTTATCAATTTTATACGAAACATTTTTCTTCCCCGGCCGCCTGCCAACCAAACGGCCTTCTTCTTTCATTCGCGCAATCGCTTCTTTTGTCCTCAAGCTGATTAATTCGCGTTCAATTTCCGCGGACAATCCGAATGCAAAAGCCATAACTTTAGATTGTAAGTTATCACCTAATTCATAACCGTCTTTAACGGTATAAACTTTTGCCCCGCAATTCATACAATGTTCCAAAATACGCATAATCATAAAAAGTTTGCGCCCCAATCTCGAAAGTTCCGAACAAATAATAATATCTCCTTTTTTCAGGCGACTCAAACACCCTCCCAACGCACGTTCATTTGGCTCTGTTATTCCGGATATACCAGCATCTTTTATATATCGATCAATTTTTAGTTTAAGTGATTTGGCCTTAGCTTCAATCCCTATTTTTTGGTTTTCGCAATCTTGTTTATCTGTACTGACACGAATATAGCCGTATATCATGACTTGTCCTTCACTCAACGAAAAAGATATATATTTTTGGGAATTTATTTTAGATATACTATATAAAAAAAACAAGAAATTAAAAATATCATTTTTTTTCTTGACAAGCATCAAGAACTTCGCTAATAATCAGCAAAGAATTGACGGCGGGATAGCTCAGTTGGTTAGAGCAGCGGAATCATAATCCGCTTGTCGAGGGTTCGAGTCCCCCTCCCGCTACCATTTCATAAAAAACCTACCTTGTGTAGGTTTTTTTTATTGTGGGGGACGAGAACCCTCTCAATTATCCCATTATAAAAAACCCCGCTAAAAAGCGGGGCGAAAGGATACTAAAACGAGAAATAAAGACTTAATTTTCCAAAGCTCTGCGCAAAACATTTACGCTCTCAGCCAAGGACGCATCTTCTCCGATTAAACCCTCAACCTTACGCACAGCGTGCATCACTGTTGTGTGGTCTCTGTCAAACTTGCGTCCGATTTCCGGAAGTGAGCGAGAAGTTAATTGTTTTGCCAAATACATTGCAATCTGTCTTGGTCTTGCGACTGTTCTTGCACGTCTTGAAGACTGCAACTCTTTAACGGAAATATTAAAATATTCAGCCACTTTCTTTTGAATTTCATCAATCGTTGTTTTGCGGTCAATTGAGCGCAACATATCTTTCAAAATATCTTGTGTCATATCGAGCGTAATTTCATTCTTTGAAAGAAGCTGTGTGTGTGCAACGATTCGTCTCAAAGAACCTTCCAATTCTCTGATATTCGTCGTAATTTTCTGGGCCAAAAATTCAGCCACTTTTTCCGGCAACGTAATACCCATTTGTTGAGCTTTATAATTCAAAATCCCCATTCTTAAATCGAAATCTGTCGGATGAATATCCGCAACCAAACCACCACTCAAGCGCGATTTCAAACGACTTTCGATTCCTTCCAAATCGGTTGGAGATTTATCGGCTGAAATAATAATCTGTCTACCTTCTTCAATAAGCGAATTAAATGTGTAGAAGAATTCTTCCTGCGTTGATTCTTTATTGCTCATAAATTGAACATCATCAACCATCAAAACATCAACTGCTCTGAATTGTTCTTTAAATGCTGCCGTATCTTTATAACGCAAAGCTTTTACAAATTTGAACAAAAATTGTTCTGCAGATAAATAAATCACATTGCGGCTCGGATCTTGGCGCTTAATATGCCAAGCAATGGCGTGCATCAAGTGAGTTTTACCCAAACCAACGCCCGAATACAAAAACAAAGGATTAAAAGAAACATTCCGCGATTCAGCAACTTTTTTAGCAGCTGCACAGGCAAATTCATTTGTCTTGCCAACAACAAAAGAATCAAAAGTATATGCCGGATTCAGCGGTGCCGAAAGCTGCATAAAGCTGTCCTTCGATGCAAAGTCATTAAAACTGCTTGTTGCATTAAAATTAGGCATATATATGTTTTGAGGAGTCGGTGTCGAAGAAATTTTCTTTAATAAAGATGAGTCGGAAGAATGGTTTGTTTGAACCACGAAATTGATTTTTTTAACACTCGGATTTTTATGTTCCCAAATTTTATGGATTCGATCGGAATAATGGGTAAGAACCCAGTTTTTCATAAAAGCGGTCGGCACACAAATATTCATCACACCATTATTATAAGTGCCAACGCTCAAAGGTTTCAGCCAACTGTCAAAAGCTGTCTCGCCAAATTCCATTTTTAACTGGCTGCAGATCTGTCCCCATTCGTCTTGAACAGAACTGTCATTATTTTTCATTGCTTCTTCAGCCATTTTTCAATTCCTTATTATAATAGAGTTAATCCGAGTATATTTCTTAATAATATTCTACTCAAAGCTTTTCCGAAAGTCGTGTGCTTTTCAAACACCTACCTTAAAATTGAATCTGCCTTTTATAAAAATGCATATCATTTAAATAAGATTTCATCGTTTTTTCTATAAATTAAAATGAAAGATTTTTTTATAAAGCAGAAAGCTTTGAATTGAATCTTATTTCTTAATAATTCCTTTAAAAAGTGACTTGATAGTAACCATGATTTTTTTTAAAAACAAGAGAACTTTTTGCCATTTTTTAAATTATTTTTCTTGACATAGATTCTTTCAAGAGTCGTTCGATTCCATTGATTTTTATGACAAAAAACACACAAAATGACAACCGCAAAAGCGGAGATTTTGTGTGTTTAAAAATTGATAAAAAAACTAAAACTAAAGAGCTTTAATTTTTTGAGCTAAACGAGAAACTGTTCTTGTTGCGGTATTTTTATGGAAAACACCTTTTTGAGCAGCACGCATCATTTCGCTTTCAGCAACCTTAAAAGCAACCATTGCTTCCTCTTTGTTGCCGGCAGCAATTAAAGCATCAACTTTTTTTACAAACGTGCGAACGCGGCTTCTTCTCATACCATTAATAACACCACGTTTGCTGTTTCTGACTATTCTCGTTTTTGCCGATTTATGATTGGCCATATTTATTAATTCCTATTTATAAATTGATTACAAAAATATTCTGGTTAGCTTTATAACCGTTTAAACCCACCAAAGTCAACAACAATTTTAAAAAAAATGAAAATTTTCTTTGTAAATTCTTATTTTATGGTCTAGAAAGGCAATTATGAAAGAAAAAAAACTCAGAACACGAAAATATTTTGCCCCTCAAAACGAGGGGAAAGTTCATGCTTGTGATTTTCCCGGATGCAAAAAAAAGGGAGAATATCGTGCGCCTAAAGACAAAACATTAAAAGACTACTATTGGTTTTGCCTCGATCACGTTGCAGAATACAATGCAAACTGGAATTACTATGACGACGATTCTCAAAACACAAAAGCCGATCAACCCCATAAAATGCACTTTGGCGGATTCTCTTCCAAAATAAAATATCAATTCGGTTATGACTTTATTGATGAACTCGGCGACATTTCAAAATTTGACAACTCATCTCCCCGCCAAATTTATTTTAACCAAAATGACAGAAGATGCGCCGAAATTTTAGATATTTCTCTTGAAGATATCACTATCGATTCTCTCAAAAAACAATATAAAAAATTGGCCAGGAAATACCATCCTGACGTTAATTCGGGCGACAAAGAATGTGAAGAAAAGTTCAAAAAAATCACAATTGCTTACAACGAACTGATCAAAAAAATCAAACGTTAACTGTAATACTTACTCTTAACAGCGCGCGCATACATATAAGGAAACATTTCCTCAATAGCTTGTTCCTTATCCAAGTTGTGATAATACAAAGCCAAAAATTCTTGCAACAAACTTTTTTGATACGCCCAAACTTCTTGTTTCGTAAATTTCTCATCAGAAATCATATGATGCACCCAATCATTTACATTCTCACTTAAAACGGTAATCCCTTCTTTTTCATCGTTTCTGATGGCGAGCTTTAAACCTGTTTTATGCATTCCCGTATGAGCCAATAAATTATAATTCCAATCCTTTTCAAAAGAAGAGACTTTTTTTAGGGCATCTTCATCGGAGTCATATGTATGTATTTCACGTTTAACCATCTGCAAAAAACTTTCAAAATTTAACGATTCGATTGTTTTTTTGAATTAATAAGTTGAGCTAACTCTTCATCACTCATACTCATAATTTTTTCATCGTGCTTTTCACTTAAAGCCTCAAACTCTTGAGCCAAACGCTCTCTATATATAACAACCTCACGTCCGGTTAACCCCTCATGACACATCTTAGCCGCCCAGGTT
>OMQZ01000175.1 GCA_900313355.1 uncultured Rhodospirillaceae bacterium | reverse complement strand
TTGGAGCGGGCAATGGGATTCGGACCCACGACATCAACCTTGGCAAGGTTGCGCTCTACCCCTGAGCTATACCCGCATCGCTTTGATTGGTTACTTAATAACACATCAAAAATAAAATGCAAGCACTTTTTTTCATTTTTTGCATATTTTTTTATAAGAAAGGGAAGCAAATCGCTTCCCTTTTTTGTTTTTTATCCTATTCGCCCAAATGAGGCATTGTCGCTTCAACTTTCAAGGCTTTCACAAACTCGTCAAGGCTCATCACCTCTTGCTTTTCTGAGCCGAGGCGGCGAACCGTAACGCTCTTTGTATCACGTTCTTTTGCACCGACAACCGCAATAACAGGAACTTTAGCAAGTGAGTGCTCGCGAACTTTGTAGTTGATTTTTTCATTTCTCAAATCAGCTTCTGCCGATAATCCTGCTTGTCTTAAGGTTTTCACAACCTCATTTGCATAATCATCAAATTCGCTCACAATCGGCGCAACCATCACCTGCAGCGGTGAGAGCCAAAGCGGTAATTTGCCCGCATGGTTTTCAATTAAGATTCCCAAGAAACGCTCGATTGAGCCGAACAATGCGCGGTGCAACATCACAGGTCTGTGTTTTTCACCATCTTCACCGATATATGAGATATCAAAACGTTCCGGCAAGTTCATATCAACCTGAATCGTTCCGCACTGCCACTCGCGTCCGATGGCATCTTTTAAGATAAATTCCAATTTCGGACCATAAAATGCGCCCTCTCCGGGGTTGATTTCATATTTGTATCCGTGTCTTGTTAAAGCGTTAGCAAGAGAGTTTTCGCACAAATCCCAAACCTCATCTGAGCCGATGCGATAAATGCTGTCAGGACGCGTTGAAAGATAAATCTTCACATCCTCAAAACCGAAATCTTTATAAATATCAAAAATCAGCTTCAAGGTTGTGATGCATTCTTCTTCCATTTGCTCTAAGGTGCAGAAAATATGTGCATCGTCTTGCGTAAATTCACGCACCCTCATCAACCCCATCAAAGCGCCAGACGCTTCATAACGATTGACCTTACCGAATTCAGCAATTCTTAAAGGCAAATCACGATAAGATTTGATACCTTGCTTATAAACGAGCAAACATCCGGGGCAGTTCATCGGTTTAATGCAAAACCATTTTTTATCTTCCGTTTGACCGGAATAGTTGTGCGCACCATATTTATCCCAGTGTCCCGATGTTTCCCACAAAACGCGGTCCATCACACGCGGGGTTGAAATTTCGACATAACCGTTGTTTTGTTGACGATTTCTCATATATTCAATCAACTTGCGATAAATTTTATAGCCCTTGTCATGCCAAAAAACAGCGCCCGGTGCATATTCCGGCTCAAAATGGAACAGATCCATTTCTTTTCCCAGCTTTCTGTGGTCACGTTTTGCGGCTTCTTCAAGCATATCAAGATAGGTCTTCAAATCTTTCTTATCAGCCCATGCCGTTGCATAAATACGCTGCAACATTTCGTTGTTTGAATCACCTCTCCAATAAGCACCGGCAACTTTCATCAATTTGAATGCATCGCCGACTTTGCCCGTTGAGGGAACATGAGGACCACGGCACAAATCCGTGAAATCACCCTGTCTGTATAACGAAATTGTTTCATCTTCCGGTAAATCGCGGATGATTTCAGCTTTATATTTTTCGCCTTTGTCTTCAAAAAACTTAATTGCTTCATTTCTGGGCAAAACAAAACGTTCGATTTTTTCATCGCGTTTAACAATTTCGTGCATTTTTGCTTCGATTTTTTCAAAGTCTTCAACCGTAAACGGTGTTTCGCGTGCAAAATCATAATAAAAGCCGTTGTCAATAGCCGGACCTATTGTGACCTGAACATCCGGCCACAATTCTTTAACAGCTTCTGCCATAATGTGCGATGTGCTATGGCGCAAAATGTGCAAACCGTCTTTGTCTTTTGATGTTATAATAGTGACTGTCGCATCGGTTGTGATCGGAGTTGATAAATCCTGTAATTTATCGTTGACCTTAACCGCCAAAGCCGCTTTTGCAAGGCCGGCGCTAATAGCTAAAGCAACGTCAATTCCTTTGACGCCTTCTGCCATTTCCATTTTGCTGCCGTCAGGCAATGAAATTTTAATCATTATTATAACCTCTTAAATTTTTTTATTGTTAATCCATGTTTACCAATTCGCGATAAACGGCTAGTGTTTTATCACACATAATTTGTTTTGTAAAGTTTTCTTTTACATATTTAATCGCTGCATCGCCTATTCTTTTGCGTTCATCATCTGTCAATGTTAATGCCCATTTAAGCGCATCAGCCAAACTTTCAGCATCGCCGCTCTTAAAATGTTTTCCGGTAACACCGTCTTTGATATTTTCAAGCGAACCACCAATATTTGAAGCGACAACTATTCTTCCCATCGCCTCACCTTCGGCCGCAATGCGCCCGAATGCCTCCGGATCTGTTGAGGCTGAAACAACAACATCTGAAATCATCATCATCGCCGGCACATCTGTTACATGTTTAATAAATGCGAATTTTCCTTCCATTCCTTTTTCCGCGATTGCCTCTTTTAGTTCTTCCGTGTAGTAAGTTCGGCCTTGATCATCGCCTACAAACACACAGAAAAAGTCCATATCCTTAATTTTTTCTAAGGCATCAATCATCAGACGCTGACCTTTCCAACGCGTCAAACGCCCGATAAGCAAAATAATTTTTTTATCTTCAGGCAAATGATATTCTTCCATCAGTTTTATCATACGCTCGGCCGTCATTTTGGAAACATCAAAGTTTTCCATATTAACACACCTGTAAATCAACCTGATTTTGCTTTCATCGCATTTATAGTTTTTAATAATGTGTTCCTTAATATGCTGCGATATGGCAATAACCAAGTCGCCATAGGTCATAATCCTGTTATAGCGCCACTTGATAAAATGCGGTTTTAAGCCATATGTTCCGTGAAAAGTCGTTAAAAACTTTGCGCCCGTTTTTTTAGCTGCCCAATATGCACTCCAAGCCGGTGCGCGTGAGCGGGCATGAACGATATTTATGCCGTTTTCTTTAATAATTTTTACCAATCTTTTGTAGTTAATCCACCATCTGATCGGGTTTTTTGTTTTGAGCGGCAGCGTAAAATGTTTCACTTTCATCCGATCCAGTTGATAAGCCATACGCCCGCCTTGAGATGCCACAAAATTTTTTATGCCTTGCTTTTGCAATTCTGAGGCAATTTCTATTGTTCCCAATTCTACTCCGCCCTGATTAAGTTCCGGCAAAATTTGCAACACAACGGGATTTTTTTCTTTATCTTTTTGCATTTTCGAATTATATTCCTTTTAGTTTTACTTTTATTTTAAGGATATCTGTATGCAGTCTCGTACTTATGACACCCTTTTTACAACAAACTTTGAGCATGTTACCCCCGTTTCAAACAATACGCAAAAATTTACGATACTTTATACACACGGTTTTTGCTCTGATCCTTGGGGACGAAAACCCGAAGAGGTAAAAACGTGGTGTCTTAAAAACAATGTGCCTTTTTATCGTTATGAGCTTGCCGGACACGGCTCGGATCGCTTGCGTTTTGAAGAAACCGATATTAATATCTATAAAGCTCAAATACTCGAAATTATTGATAAATATATTCAGGGTGATATTGTTGTCGTCGGCTCATCCTTGGGCGGATGGCTTTCTTTGCTTGCTGCAATTAATCGTAAAAATCGGATCAAAGGTGTTATAGGTTTAGCTGCCGCCCCAGATTTTACGGTTGAATATATACAGTATGCCACACCATCCCAAATTGAAGAAATGAAAAATTTCGGTAAAATTACTTATTCTGGTCAGAACATCACTTATACAATTACAAAACGTTTCATTGACAGCGGCAATGAAAATCTTGTCTTAAATAAAGATGAAATTGATATTTCATGTCCGGTTGTTCTCATCCAAGGTATGAAAGACACTTCTGTTGATTGGCACACCGCCTTAAAGATTGCTCAACGCGTTAAAACACAAAACGTTGTCGTCAAGCTCTTAAAAAATGCGAATCATCGCTTAAATGAAGATAGTGATATTCGAGAAATTCTCTCAGGACTCAACCTCTTTCTTAATCCATAAAAAGACAAATACCGGCTTGTTTTTATCAAGCCGGTACCTTTTTATCTATCAAACAGCCATCTTCCGATTTGACCGATGATGTAGAAGAGATAGCCCCAAACGGGAAACAGCGTTATCCAGTCTGCAAACTGTTCAATCGGGCGTTGGCGTCTGAACCACTTATAAAACTTGTAATACCCGAGATTTGCACGTCGATAACTCAACATCTTGGGATCCGTGACTATCCAGAATGTGTGTTTGAGCGGAACAGATGCAATCTGCGCCAATACGGCAGACACCGCCAAAATCGTAATAATTTTCAGAAAACTCATAAAGTGTACGTTTTATATTTCACAATAAGCCTTAATCAATATATAAACTAAGCGAAGTATATCTGCTTGAAGCTGTTTGTCAATATTGAATTTTTATAAGAGCTCACAGAAACTATTTGAACGTTACTTTTACTTTATTGTCTTTGTCTCTGACATATTTTAAGGCTTCGTCTTTTGTTAAAGCACGATATTTTTGTTTGCCTGTTTTCTTTGAGGAAGATGATTCTTGTTGTTTGTATAAATTATTGAATTTTCCGATTGTTTCCGGAACATCTTGATGAATAATATCTTTAATATCCCTTCCATCATTCACAACATGACATTTTCCGTTTGGTACATCGCAGTAACCGAGTAATTTTCCTGTTTTCTGATCGTATTCAAACGTAAACAATTTTCCGCCGTTTTCTTCATCTGAAATTTCGTTCAACAATCCGTTTTCATCATAATTTAAGCCCACGAAAGAAACTTTTTCCTGAAAAGGCTGAGCACAATTTCCAAGTTTTTTGGAGTTGTTTTCTTGATCCACGACCAAACAATTTTTTGATGAATCCATGAGAAGAAATTTTTTAGAATCTTGTTCATAAGAGTTCACTTTTCCGTCTTTTCCGTAAGTAATATTGTCAATCTTGCGCAATCTGTTGGTTTTATTGGCATCTGTATAACTTTGATAAGAGGTTATTCCCTGAGCTGTATATGTTCCTTCATAAACACTTGAAAGTGCGCCGCCTGAAAAAGTTGCGCCGCTGAATATACCTCCGTCCTGATATGTTACGACCTCTTGATAATCGCCGTTTGTTTTTATGTATGTATCGCCTTCTTTTTTAACTTCACCTTCTCCTTCGGCTTGTTCCTTGTTTTCTCCCACAAACTCAGCAGGAAATGTGACTTGTTCGGCACTATTTGCAAACTCTAAAAAGAATTTAATCGTGCAAAAGCTGCTCGCCTTGCATAAATCACACACAAATTTTGTGAATTCAGGTGTCGGTCTTTGTTGCGCGCCTTCTTTTGCGATTGCTTCCGGATTATTTGAAAAATACATTTGTCCTTTCGTATTTTCAGATGCGACAGTTATATAACCATTTTTTCCCCACAAATATGCCGGTAAAACATCTTGCCACCCAACATTTAAAAATTGTTCGCATGAACGCGTTTTATAGATGTCATTAAAATGAATATATACCTCTGTATTTAATGCCGGCTTTTGATATTCCGCCGAAAAATCAAACTCGCCTAATGGTTGCTTACATACAACTCTTCCATTGCCGAAAAAACTTAAATCTTCATCACATTGCTCAAGCAACCCATAATTTTTTAATGCTATCGGACTATATAAGCGCGTGTTTTCTTTCATCAGCTCAGATGATCCGTCATAGTATTTTTGAAAAAATCCTCTCACATACGTTGTCATCTCGACAACTTTTGTGTCATGCCAACTTCTCAAACACACCAAAGCCACAAGAAAACCAACGACAGCAACCAGCAGTGTCAGTCCGGCCATATTTATAAATGAACTGCCTTTTTGCGAAAAACCACGCATATTTTAACCCCTCATATGTGCATTATGTTTTTATGCTAGCACGTAAATAGTTAATATTCCTTAAAGAAGAGAGGTCGGTGCTCGTTTTTGCGTGTGCCTAAAAACGACTTTTAAAAGGTGTTATCACACGTTCGAGCACACCATTTAATTCAGACAAACAAATACCATAATTTGTTATCGGAATATCAGCACTTTGTGCAGCCGCAATACGAGATAAGATTGCTCGTCTGTTTTGCGTACATCCGCCGCACTGCACAATCAGCTTGTAATCTTTCAAATTTTTTGTAAAATCACACCCGCTGATATGCTCAAAAATCAGGTCTTTTCCTGTTTTCTTTTTCATTAAATTCGGAATTTTAACCGTTCCGATATCATCATCGGCAGCATGATGCGTGCATGATTCAGCAATCAAAACTTTATCTTTGTCTTTTAATTGCCATATTGTTTCGGCCCCTTTTGTGAATGTTTTTAAGTCTCCCTTAAGCCTTGCCATTAAAATTGAAAAGGTTGTGCATTTAATATCTTTTGGTGTATTTTCAACCATAAATTTGACAACTTGCGAATCACAAACGACCAAATCGGGCTTTTGTCTCAAACTATTTAGTGCCTTTAAATATTCATCTTCTTTAACAACCATAACCATTTGATTATGATCCAAGCAGTCTCTTATTGCCTGAACTTGCGGCATAATCAACCGACCTTTCGGCGCTTCATAATCAATCGGCACAATCATTAAAACCAATCCGCCGGCGGGTGCTAAATCAGAGAGCATTGCCGAAGGATTTAAAAAATCTTCGGGACAAATCTTCAAAAGCACCTCTTCAAAAGCCGATACTGCCTCCGATCGTTGTTTTGTGTCAAGCGCATTTAATATAATTTGTTCACCTGAAACTTGAACTTTGCATTCTCCCTTCTTGTTTATGACTCTAATTAGCGGGATGTTCTTTTGCTTGACTTGATTAATGATGTCTTTTTCTATTTTCCCTTCTTCTTGAGCTTCTTCCACCAAAACCGCAATATCTGCTCTATCTAAAACTTTTATTGTTTTTTCAAGCCTTTTTTCCGATAACTTCGTTTCATCTCCAAACCCTGCCGTATCAAGCCACAAAACAGGTCCTAAAGGATGGAGTTCCTGTGCTTTTTCAACAACATCGGTTGTCGTACCCTTCTCCTCAGATACAATAGACACCTCTTGGCCCGTCATCAAGTTTAAAAAACTTGACTTACCGGCATTGACTTTGCCTAGAATGGCTATTTGGAGTCTTAAACCTTTGGGTGTATTTTCCATTTTAATCCCCTTTAGATATATTTAAAATCACGTGATGTGCGAGCATTAACCCCGTAATAGCCGTTATTGTCGGCAAAGAACCTAATATAGGTCGCTTTCCGTCGTCGTTTTGACATATTGGCTTTGGATTACCTGCTGACTGCTCGGCAGAATACACACAATTAACTTTTGATATATCTATTCCATTGTTTTTTAAATATTTTCTTATTTTTTTTGCCATCGGGCAGTATTGTGTTTGTGATAGTTTTCCGATTTTAAGAGATGTAGCATCTGTCTTGAGAGCCGCTCCCATTGAAGAGATAAAATTAATCTTCTTTTCAACCAGTTTTTCAATCATCTCGCATTTTTCTTTAATACTGTCTATTGCATCAACCGCAAAATCTATTTTTCTGTTTAGAATTGTATCTATATTTTCATGGTTTACAAAGCAATCGACTATTTCAACACGGCAGTTTGGATTAATATCTAAAACTCTTTGTTTTCCCGTTTCAGTCTTTTTTTGACCAAGCGTTGATGTCAACGCTAAAATTTGTCGGTTGATATTTGAAATTTCAAATACATCAAAATCCACCAAAATTAAATGACCAACACCACTGCGCGCCAAAGCTTCCAACGCATATCCGCCGACAGCCCCGAGCCCGACCACCATGACCGTTGAATTTTCAAGCTTTTTTATTGCTTCTTTTCCTAAAATCAGTTCTGTTCTCATAAAACGTTCATCAGTCATTTATAAAAACCTCTAATGCATTTTGATATAGTCGTTCGCTCAGTTTTTCTATGTTTTCACCTCTTATGGCAGCTATCCCGGCCAATAATTCTTTCATATCCGCTATTGATGACTGATATGGGGCATCTGTTTCAATCAGCAAACGATCAATCGGCGCTTTTTTCAACAAGCCCGCCGCCTCTGCTTTTTTAAAAATTCTATTATTTACAGATATATAGTGACCGAACTTCATTATTCGCTTTAATATTTCATTAGGTCCCGCGAATGAATGGAAAACACACTTTTGCGGCAAAAGCCCCCAATAATTTTCCAAAAAAGCTGTCGCTTTAACCATATGGAGAATCATCGGCCGTTTAAGCTCAAAAGCTAACCTCAGCTGAATGTCAAAAACCTTTCTTTCCAGTTCCTCATCTTGAGATTTTAATTTATCAAAGCCGCATTCGCCGATGACACTTTGAGGAAATTCTTTCAAATATTCTTCTAACTCTTCAACCCAACCCTTTTCAAGTTCTTTAACATACCACGGATGAATACCGAATGCCGGAACGATTTCAAGCGGATAATCATGCGCCAAACGCGCAATTTTTTCCCAATCTGCTTGATGCGCCGAAACACAAACGCATTTTTCTATGTTTTCTTTCTTCAATTGACCAATTAAGGCTTTTGAAGAAATTTCCTTAAAGTCTGAAAGGTGAATATGTGCGTCAAAAAATTTTATCAAAAAAAATACCTCTGTTCTTTTATAAGAGGTATTTTCTTTCTTTGCAAGCATACTTTTTAAGAAATAATCTCAAAAGTTTGATAAATATCTCTGTTGTTGTCATTGGCCTTATTTTTAAATGCGTTTAATTTGGCAAGTCTGTGCATATAAACGACCGTAAATAATCTCACAAAACACGTTAAACCGATTTGAGGCGCTTTATTTTGTTCAATCATTTCCAAAAGATGTTTGCGTTTCAAACCTTCCCTTTTACATATATCATCAAACGCTACCCACTCTTCGTTTGCGAGCCTCATGCTAGTTTTGCGATCAAAAATCGAAATAACACGGTTCTTAAGTTTAGTCATATTTTTTCTCCCTGCATTGTTATATATACATATATTACTAATATATATTCTAAAATATGCAACGAAAAATTGTTAAAATTTAAAATTAACACTATAATGTATTATTTCATATGCCTTGCAATATATTGATTTAGCACAAAAACATTTATTCGCCTTTTGTGTGTATAACTTGTTTTACATATATAATTGGTTGTATTTATCCTTGCGTGCTTTTTATAATACCACCGCCCAAAACATAACCGTCCTCATCATAAAAAACTGCTGATTGCCCGCAAGCAATTGCTTTTTGCTTTTCATAAAACGTCAACACGGCCTCATTGTTTTCAATCGGTTGATATTCTGCCAAAAACGGTTTTTGAGAAGATCGTAATCTTAAATGAACAATCGTTTTTTCTTCAATTTTCGGCACCGAAAGCCATCGTACATCATTGGCAATGAGCGATTGTTTATAACCATCTTCCTCGTAACCCAAAATCACTTCATTTTTCTCTTTATTGAGACCAATCACATAAAGCGGACGATCTGCACTTACACCCAATCCCCTTCTTTGACCAATCGTAAAGTTCCATATTCCCTGATGTTTGCCCAAGATTTTTCCATTTTTATCAACAAAATTTCCTTCTACGGGGTTTTGTTCGAGAATGTCATTCACATCTCCGCTGTAAAAATCCTGACTATCCTTTTTATCACTCACTTCAAGACCGAACTCTTTTGCTATTTTTCGAACTTCATCTTTTGTATAATCACCGAGCGGGGTTAAAATCGAACTCAACTGTTCCTGACTTAAGCGATATAAAAAATAGCTTTGGTCTTTTTTTTCATCTTTTGCCATACGCAGCTGATAGCGCTTCTGCTCTTGATTATAAGACAGACGCACATAATGCCCTGTTGCGAATTTATCAAAGGCTATACCTTTTGCTCTTGCACCTTTCGGCAATGCTTCAAATTTGATTGCCCCATTACAAACAACACATGGGTTTGGCGTTCTTCCTGACAAGTATTCCTGCTTAAAGTTTTCAAGCACAATTTTTTGATATTCTTTCGTGCAGTCAATCACGTGGTATTCTATGCCTATTTTTTCACAGAGTTTGCGTGCGGTTTCAATATCCTGCTCTTCATGAGGTGAAAAACAAGCATCTTTTAAATGGCTTGGATTCATCATTTTAAATTTTTCCTGATCCCAGATAGACATCGTCGCCCCAATAACTTCGTGTCCCGCTTTTTTGAGCAGACAAGCTGTTACCGAAGAATCCACACCTCCGGAAAGACCGACCAAAACCTTCATATTTTATGCCCCTAAATTTTTCTTAACCCAAGGATATTTTTCAACAGCTTCCTTATTTAACTCTTCACATTTTTCTTCAATCGTTTTTTCCAAACGTTCCATAAACTCTTTTTTATCTTCGTGCGCATGAACTTCCATCGCCGGTAAAAATTCAATCACAGCTGTTCCGGGATAACGCAAAAAAGAAGCCTTTGTCCAAAACAGCCCCGTATTGACTGCCACTGGCACAACTTTCAATTTCAAATTTTCTGCCAAAAACAGAAAGCCCGATTTATACCCCTTTGTCGTTCCCGGTTTACAACGCGTTCCTTCAGGGAAAACAACAACAGGTCTTCCTTCGTTAACAATTTTTGAAACGCCCTTTAGCATATTTTTCATGGCTTTTGCTCCGCCTTTTCGGTCAACCGGCACCATACCGTAAAAATATTGTGTCCATCCGAAAAACGGCATATAGACCAGTTCTTTTTTCAAAACATAGGTACATGTACGAACCGGCTGTGTGAATGCATACGTTTCCAAAGCAGATTCATGTTTGCAGGCATATAATGCCGGCTCTTTAGAAACATTTTCCAAACCTCGATATTCAACCTTTAGTCCCGCAATATGCTTTACAAAGAAAAATATGGTCGGCATAACCATCCGATCCCACAAGTAGATTGTTCCTTTTCTTGAAATCGGACCAACAAACAGTGTGGCTGTGCATCCGATAATCATAACCGTAAAAAAACAAATATTTGTAAGTAGTGATCTGATATAAATCATAATTAGTCCTTCATCATAAGTTTAAGTACAATGTTTTTAACATAAACGAATATAAATTTGTGATATTCCGAAGCAATCAGATAAAAGCTTTTCGGCCTTTTCCACCAACGTTTCGAAACATTTTTGGAATAGACGGGATGTTCTATAATTTTGACAGACGGATTTTGCGCCGAAATTTCTGCCAAGCTACGAGGCATATGATAATATGATGTTACCAAGCGAATTGTTTTCAAATGATTTCTTCTGATTAATTCGCTGACTTCCACTGCGTTTTCAATCGTGTTTGTGGCTTCTCTGCCTAATAGAACATGTGTATCATCTCGCGTAAAATAAACATGATTTTGATTTTCAAGAGCCTTAACGTTTACATGTTTTCCGACACCTGAAATAAACAATATATCCGACAAACCTTTGTTATAAAGTTTTACCGATTCGGCAATTCTGTTTTTACCGCCGGTCAGAACAACTATGGCATCTGTTTTGGTCGTTTCGTCAATCGGGCGTTTTCTGATATATTGCTGAAAAACGATAAAACCACCGAGCCAAAGCAAAAAAAGGCTGTATAAATATATGCGCAAAATGATTTTGAAACGTTTCATTTACATCATCTTTCCAAGCGTTTGTTTCACGGATAAAAACGATAAAATCATTGACAATATTGCTGTCATTGGCGGCAAAAGCGCAATCATCCCCCAATGCCAAGCACTCAATTTTGCCGAGCCGATAAGCCCCGTTTCAAGTCCTGATGAGAGGTGCGAAATCATAATCAAAACACCAAAACCTAAAGCCGTGCCTATAATGCTTGCCACAAAACCCGTCCAAAGGCCTCTCTTGGCATATTGTTTTGCCACATAATTGTCCGTTGCACCCATAATATGTAAAATCTCAATAATATTTTGGTGTACTTTTAAGCTTGTCTGCACGGCATAAAATAAAGAAAATGAAAGCGCCAGCAACACAACAACCAAAACAAACAACGACAAAACTTTCAGTGCCGAAGCGCTTTTCATTAACTTTTGAAGCCATATACCGTGATTATCAATTGAAGCATATGGCGCAACTTCTTTTAGCTCAGTCGAAGCCTTTTGATAATCAAACGTTTTTCCGTTTTTTAATTTGACATCAAGCAGTTTTGGAATCGGCAGCGTTTCAATATTTGCATTTTCTCCGAGCCACGGAGACATAATATGCTTAATCTGCTCATTTGAGATAACTCTTACTTTTTCAACTCCTTCTTTCTCGTCAAAGAAGCTTATCACCTTGTTTAGTCTTAATAATTCTTCATCTGCCGTTAATGTTTCAGAAGAAGGCATGATTTGAACAGTCAAACCATCTATAATGCTTTTATTCCATGACAAAACCATTGATGTCATCATGAAATAAGCAGCTAAAACAATTGAAAACAAAAAAACGGATATGGCCGTCGATACTTCTAAAAAGAGATTCGATTTGTCTTTGTTTAAAGGAATTTCTGAATGATATCTGTTCAAAAATGCTTTTTTCATTGCTGTACCCTTCTTAATGCCGGAATAATTTTAAGTCCTTTGTTTTCAAGGTGAATTTGCGGATAGTTGTACTCTGCAATCAGCTCTTTGCTGTGGGTTGCGATAACGACTGTCGTTCCGAGTTTGTTTAATTCAATGAAAAGTTTCATCAACTTGACCGCAATATCATTATCAACGTTGCCTGTCGGTTCGTCAGCGAGCAATATTTCCGGCCTGTTAATCACAGCTCTTGCAATAGCCACACGCTGTTTTTCTCCACCCGAAAGCGTTGAACAAATTTTATCCATACTTTTATCAAGTTCAACCCAGCTAAGCAGTTCCTTAACACGTTTTTTGATTTCATTTTCACCCATTCCGCGGATTCTGAGCGGGATTGCAACGTTATCGTACGCAGATAAATGTTCCAAAAGACGGAAATCTTGAAACACAACGCCGATACGTCGTCTTAATGCCGCCATTGCGTCTCTGCTTGCATAGCCGATATTCGAGCCGAAAATCGTTACTGTTCCCGCACTCGGTTTTAAGGCTAAATACATCATTGAGAGCAATGATGTTTTGCCTGCACCCGATTTACCCGTTAAAAAATGAAACGAGCCCTTTTGAAGTGTCAGCTTAATATCCTTTAACACATCAGGATCTTTCCCATATCGAATGCAAACATTATACATATCGATTATCGGCTCTGTTAACATATTTTTATGCGTTTCCATAAAACCTCCGTTTTTTCATTTGCCCACAAGATACACCAAATTATGCATTTAATAAAATATTTTTTTTCTTTGATTCTATGTTTTTTTAAATTTATTATGCTTTTTATTGGTAACAAAGAAAAAAAGAGCTCATAAAAATGTTAATAAAATGTCCAAAGTGTCAGGTAACATATGAACTGGCCGATGATTTAGTGCCTCAAAGCGGATTAAAGATGCGTTGCAACTCGTGCGGAGAAGTTTTTAAGGCTTATCCGGAAGATGCTGTCAAGGAGCCTTTAACAGAGAAGCAAAAAAAGCAAAACGTCCTGAAAATGTTTGAACGTTTTTCTCAAACAACAGACAATATTTTTTCACCCGAATCCGATTTGCCGCAACCCGTACCCGCAAAAGTGAGAATTGTTCATTTAACACATTACAGAAACACCATCAATTACATATTGCTTATTCTTGTTATTCTTGTGATGCTTGCCCTTTTGTATTTGATGCGTTTTGATGTTGTTCGTTATGTTCCCAAAGCCGAATCTTTATATCAAAAGTTCGGTATAGAAAGTGTTTATGCCGGAACAAACCTTCAGTTTATTAACATCAAAACCGAAGAATTTATCGATCAAAACGTTTCAAAAATCAAAATCACAGGAGTCATTGACAACCCCTCTTCTTATCAAATGAAGGTTTTGCCTGTTCTCGTCTCAATTTATGACGAAAACGGTCAAAAACTTCTTGAAGAGCGTACTATTTTGCCTCAAAAGCGGACCTTCCCGAATTATAAACTTCCGTTTGAGCTTGTTGTGGTTAATCCGACTCCTCTACAAAAAAACA
Organism: uncultured Rhodospirillaceae bacterium; assembly: GCA_900313355.1. Classification (GTDB taxonomy): domain Bacteria; phylum Pseudomonadota; class Alphaproteobacteria; order RF32; family CAG-239; genus UBA1254. Next base: position 4,194 of record OMQZ01000175.1, on the reverse strand, counting down.
TTCATATTACTTTCGCAGATTAATTATAAGGAGAAAAACATGTTACGCGAAGATATTCAAAATGCTTTGAAAGAAGCCATGAAATCCAAAGATATGCTTGAAGTTAACGCCATCCGCATGATTATCGCCGGCCTTAAAGAAAAAGACGTTGATGCGCGCGGTAAAGGCAACAAAGAAGCCACAGATGCCGATTTGCTTGCCATGATGCAAACAATGATTAAACAGCGCAGAGAATCGATTGAAATGTTTATTTCGGGTTCAAGACCTGAATTGGCTGAAAAAGAAGAAAAAGAGATTAAAATTATTGAACGTTTTCTTCCAAAACAACTTTCTGCTGACGAAGTTCAAGCTGCGGTCAAAGCTGTTATTTCATCTGTCGGCGCAGCTTCAATGAAAGATATGGGCAAAGTGATGTCTCAGCTTCGTACTCAATATGCCGGCCAGATGGATTTCGGCGCTGTTTCTGCCATCATCAAATCATTGCTTTCATAACAAGGCTCTTTTTAAATGGAAAGTGATTTACAAAAATTTTTGGACGAGCTTCGAAGTCGCCTTTCGGTTGCCGATGTTGTTGCCGAAAAGGTTAAGCTTGTGCGAAAAGGGCGCGAATATCTCGGCCTCTGTCCTTTCCATAATGAGAAGACTCCCTCTTTTACAGTCAATGAAGCCAAAGGGTTTTATCATTGTTTCGGTTGCGGCGCGCATGGAGATATTGTTCGTTTTGAAATGGAAGCTAACGGTTTGCCCTTTATGGATGCTGTTGAAAAACTGGCACACAAAGCCGGTCTTACCATGCCGAAATTTTCAAAAGAACACTCTTTAGAACACCAAAAACGTCAATCTTTGTTTGAGATTATGGAGCTTGCCGTTTCTTTTTATGAAAAAGCGCTTCGTTTGCCTGTCGGAGCCAAAGGGCTTGAATATTTTTACAATCGCGGCCTGACTGATGATTTAATCAAAAAATTTCGTTTAGGTTATGCACCCGCAAACAATGATTTGAAAGCCTATCTTAAAGCAAAGGGCGTTAATGAATTTGATATGTCAGAGCTCGGTCTTATCGCCCAACCTCAAGATCAAAACAAGGTTTCGCACGATTTTTTCAGAAATCGTGTGATGATTCCGATTTTTGACAAACAAAATCGCCCTGTTGCGTTCGGTGGCCGAATTTTAGGCGACGGACAGCCAAAATATCTCAATTCACCTGAAACAACCCTATTTAATAAGCGTAAAATGCTTTATAATTATAATTTTGCACGCGATAAAGGGTTTGAAAACAAGCGTTTTATCATTTGTGAAGGCTATATGGATGTGATTGCCCTTGATAAATTCGGGTTTTCATATGCTGCTGCCCCTATGGGGACTGCTTTAACCGAAGACCAGATTTTTGAGGCATGGAAAGTTGTTAACGAACCTGTATTGTGTTTTGACGGCGATGGTGCGGGTGTTAAAGCCGCACTTCGATCCGTTGACAGAGCCTTGCCGATTTTAAAACCCGGCTATTCTCTTCAATTTATGTTCCTGCCGGACAAACTTGATCCGGATGAGTTTTTGCGTGCCAAAGGCGCAAGTGAATTTGAAAAACTTTTTTCAAACACCATGCCCTTAATTGATTTGCTGTGGGATAAAAACACAAAAGGCAAACTTGCCGACACCCCAGAGCGTAAGGCTTTGATTGAAAAAAATATTAAAGAAGAGGTTCTTAAAATCACCGACAAAGATGTTCGTCTTTATTATGCCCAAGAAATGAAAAAACGAATCTTTGAAACTTACGGCGCAGGAACGATACAACCCCCAAAGCCTCAAAGAAAGTCTGTTATTAAGAACAGGCAACCCATAAGCAACGTTGATTTGCGCTTTATTTTGGCCGCTTTATTGGTTTTTCCGTCTCTTGCCGAAGAACTTGAGGAAAAGCTGATGATGTTTGATCTTTCAAAGTTTCAACACATCAAACTTCTTGAATATTTGATTGAACAATCTCATCAACATCTTGAAAAAGATGAAATATTACAAAAGCTTTTTGATGCCGGTTTTGAAAAGGAAATCAAAGACCTATGGGAAATCGGCATGATTAAATCTCAAAAAACTGATATTTTCCACATAAAAAAACAAATTACCCTCCTTTTGACAGGCGTTCAAATCAAACAGCTTAAATATGATTTAAACGAGGCAAAGATTAAAATCACAAAGTCAGATGCCTCAAAAGAGGATTATGATCAATATTTAATGCTTCAAAATGAGTTAAATACCTTAATAGCCGAAACAAGCGATTTATAGTCCTTGTTTTTGGTCTTACCAAATCCGATTTTTCTTGATTTTTTAATAGTTTTAAGATATAATTTTTTTATAGGGATTGTGTGATTTTTTGTTCCTAAGTTTTTATTATTTTTTAAGGAGAGAAGTGATGAATAAAAAGCTTATATTTTCCTGCTTGTTATTGTTTTTGCCTCTTTATATCGGTCATGCTGTTGCAGAACCGGTCAACACTTATGACGGACAAGGACGCATAACCAAAACGGTTTATGATGACGGCAGCTATGATAGCTATAGTTATAACTATTGGGACGGTTCGGTCTCTAAATATAAACACGACAGTAACGGCAATACATATTTATATTTCTATTATACCAGCGAAGAAAATGCACAAAATGATATTGCTGACTATAAAAGAGAAACATTATACGATGAAAACGGCAACTACACCGAAACTCAGTGGGGTAGCGCCGAATCTGTTGCCAATGACCGACCTGATTACAGATATGAAAGTAGTTATGATGAAGAGACAAATACCTCTACTTCACAATCCTACTATAGTGCTGATGCTATTGCAAACAATGCCCCTGACTACAAAATTGAACAAACTTGGGATGATAACGGAAATGGTTCATCTACAACGGAATGGTATTCTGCGGAATCGATTGCAAATAATGCGCCGGATTATAAATACACCTCTGAATACAACGAAGAAACAGGTATCTATCTTGAGCTGACTTATACAAGTAATCAGTCCATTCAAGACAACATTCCTGATTATCGAACATTTTCTTCAGATGATGATTATAACAGCGTAACATATGACAAAGACGGTAACTTTAGCGGCGCGAACGGCTATAACCGTGTGATTTATGATGAGCAAGGGCGCATTTCACGAATCGGATATGTCGGTCCGTGCGCTATGTAAGGAGGAACAGACCATGAAAAAACATATCTTTTTAACAGCTTTCTTTTTAAGCCTTATGACCTCAACGATGGCTTTGGCCGAAGATGATAATCCGTTTAGCTGCAATGAAGGAACCGGCTTTACCTATCATGCCGACGGAAGTGTAACGGTAACAACTCCTTGGTGGGGCGAAACCGAATATGAATCTCTTGAAGATGCTCTCGAAGCTGTGTTTGGCTTTGTACCTGACTTAAATATCGAAAACAGCAAATATAACAACATTGTACCGAACGCTCCAAGCAATAATTCATCTTCCGTTAAGCAACGCGGTCGTTTGATATATACCGTTCGAGAAGCAACAGAGCTTTCAAAGCCGACCGGAAATAAGTTCAGGCTTAGATATAAATAAGAAAAATCTCTCTTGACGTTCTTTTTGGTTGTGTTATCTTAGAGTGCTTTTAAAAATAACACATGGAGAGAATCGTTTTGTTTACTGATAAAAAAGTCGTCATTTGGGATTTGGATAACACGCTTTATCGTATCACACCCGAAATTGCCGATACTTTAGATGAAACCATGGCTATTGCCTTAATTGAGGACTTAAATGTACCTTTGAGTTTGCCTGAATGCAAAGCCTTGGTAAAGCAATCATACAAAGAGTATCGCGACGGCGGCGAATATTTTTATCAGCATTATGGTATTTCTCAAAAAGATTTATCTTTTCATTATAACAAACGCAATCCTGTTCATTTGATTGAGCCTTATCAAAATTTAGCACTTAAGCTCAAAAAAATCCCGTTAGAACAATATGTTTTTACGGCAAGCAATCGTAAAACTTCCGAAAAAATTTTGAAACGTATCGGTTTATATGATATGTTTCACGATCACTTTTACAGTGTTGAAGATTTTGGTGTTTATAAGAAAAACGAAAATGCCGAAGTTTATCATAAATATTGTGAAAAAATCGGTTATAAACCCTCAGAATGTATTTTTGTTGACGACAGCTATTCAAACTTAGAGTTTGCCAAAGAAACAGG
>OMQZ01000040.1 GCA_900313355.1 uncultured Rhodospirillaceae bacterium | reverse complement strand
AGGTTCGTTAAAACTTTACGGTTTATATTGAAAAGAACACGAAAGACAAAGGAGAAAGATTATGAAAAAGGAATTATTGATAACAGTTTGTGCAGCAACATTCTTTGCGGGCACCGCGATGGCAGAAATCGCGAGCGGAACAGAAGGAAATATTTCATGGTCAATTTCCGACGATGGTGAATTAACGATTAGCGGTAGCGGAGATATGTCTGCTTATGCAAAAGACAAAATTAATAATAAAGATGGAAATGGCTCTGTTGCACCGTGGTATAGTTATAACGAAAGCGTTAAAAAAATTACGGTTTCGGAAGGTATCACCAGTCTGGGTGATAGAGCTTTTCGAGGAATGACAAATGCTACGGAAGTCAGTATTCCGACTTCAGTTACGAAGATTGGAAATACGGTTTTCGAGGGGGCTTCCTCACTTAACAACGTAACGATACCGAATTCTGTGACATCAATGGGCGATTGGGTTTTTAAAGGCGCAACAAGTTTAACCGACATAACGCTGAGTCAAAATGTAACATCTATCGGTAAAGAGGCTTTTCAGAGTACTGCTCTTACTTCTATAAATATTCCCGAATCAGTAACAAGCATAGGTGTTAGCGCTTTTAACGGTACGCCTCTGACATCTGTAGATATTCCGAATTCAGTAACGAGTATCGGAAGTAATGCTTTCTCTGGAACTCAATTAACAGAATTGATTATTCCTGATTCAGTAACCACAATAGGATCACACATTGCACCAGGAGATTTATCTTACCATGGTATAACAAATCTTGTAATTGGTAATGGTATTACAGAGATTCCCTCTGGAGCTTTTTGGAATATGAGCAATTTAAAAACTCTCATTTTAGGTGAATCGCTTGTTAAAATAGGTCGTGAAGCTTTTCGAAATGACTGGAGTTTGCAAGATTTAGTTTTTCCTGATTCGCTACAAATTATAGAATATGGCGCATTTATGAACTTTCATATCGGCAATTTAACGGCAACGGCAGAACAATTACAAATGTATATCGATGCCCAGGGTGATTTCAGAAAAAATGCAAAAATCATTTGCAAAAGCGGTGATTGTGAAGCTGTCTTGAACAATAGCCCTTATGCGGGAAAAGTCGCAATAGAATATGCCGCTTATGAACAGCATAATCCGGACGGTAGTATATCGGTTTATAAAGACGGTAAATTGATCGGGTTAAAAAACAAGCGCATATATACGATTAACGAGGCTGAATCGCTTTCAAAAGAAACAGGAAATAAATTCCGTATCCGTTATAAATAAAAAAAACAGCGCCTTGGAAAAGGCGCTGATATTTTTTATAAAATCCCAAGATTATTTCAATCTGTCGATTTCAGCTTGGATACCGGCTTCGTCGATAACTTGGATTTGTGTTCCGTTCAAAACGAGTGTCGGAACACCACGAACTTGAAGTTTGTTAGCTAAATCAGAAACTTCTTTAATCGTTGTTTGAACTTTCTCAGAAGCAACATCTTCTTTGAACTTTTTCATATCCAAACCGGCTTTTTCAGCCATGCTGTTGATTGTTTCTTCAGTCAATCTTGATTGAGAACCGAGCATAACTTCATACAATTCCATAAATTTGCCTTGTTCGTTTGCGGCTAAAGCAGCTTGAGCAGCATATTTTGAAATTTGAGCAACGAATGTAATCGGTTTGAAAACAACTTTAACATCAGGATTCTTTTTAACGATAGCTTCAACAGCGGGAGCTAATCTCTTGCAGTAGCCGCAAGAAAAGTCAAAGAATTCAACCAAAACAATCTTAGCATCTTTCGGACCGACAAACGGAGCGTTTGCATTGTTATTGAGTTCTTCAATATTGCTCTTGAAGAGACGAGAAGCTTCTTGCAATTGAGCCTGACGTTGAACTTCTTCATATTTTTGCAAAGCATTAACAATCATTTCAGGATTGTTTTCTAAGGCAACACGAAGGTCGGCAACATTCAAAGCGGCAGGAGCTGTCGTCTTGTGGCTGCAGCAGCCAAAGAAGCAACAAAGAGCCGTTAAAACAGCAACAACAAGTGCTACGACAGAAATATATAATGAGTTTTTCATTTTAAACCTTTCTTAAAATTACGTAATTAAAAACAAACAAAATCTATACGTTTTTTTCATAATTGACAAGATAAAATAAAAAAAAGATAACAATAAAATTTAAGAGGCTGAATTATGTTTCATGTTAAGGTTTCGCTTTTTTCACACACAAAAGAATTAGAGCATAAAATTGATGAACTGCATGATAAAATTGTTGAAATTTCAATGGTGTTCAAAAAAGCAGTTCACTTGTTCCTCCAAGAAAAAAGAAGCGATAATTATAGAAAATTGAGCAAAGAAATCAAAATCATCGAACATGATGCTGATGTTTTAAGGCGCGATATTGAAAGCAGCTTATATACGCAAAATTTGATTCCGGATTTAAGAGGTGATGTCTTAGAGCTCGTTGAAAACTTAGATAAGGTTATCAATGAATTCGACGAGGTGGCTCACCAGTTTTATATCGAAAATCCGGATGTGCCGAAAGATTATCATGAAAAATTGGAAGAATT
>OMQZ01000154.1 GCA_900313355.1 uncultured Rhodospirillaceae bacterium | reverse complement strand
TCAGCAACTCTATCACTGTTACTTCCGTTTTGGGCGACGTTTTAATGTGTCATGCTTCTCATGCAGCAAAACAGCATGCCGAAATTGCAGGCATACGCATCTTTAATTATCCGAAGATTTCTATTTGGCTTGCCGGTCTGCTTGTTTACTTTTTCGGGTTTATGTTTCTTTTGAGCATCACATTTTATGTCGTCGATATTTCGTTTAAGCTCGGATTTGCTGTCATATTGCTGCCTATCGGAATTGCTCTTTGGCCTTTTAAGGCAACTCACGATAGGCTCGCAAAGCTTATTTCTATTATCTTGCATAGTGCGGCTATCTTTGTATTTTTGGCTCTCACAGTTTCTTATGCCCTAAATATGTTGACCGTTGCTGTCGGCAATTTAGACGCTATTTTTGATGCGATTGATGCAAATGATACGGATACGATTCAAAATGCATTCAGCATTTATACAACCTCTTTTCTTGTTATTTTGTTTTCTCTTGTTTACGGGTTAAAACTTATCGGATCAACAATTCCAGATTATGCGAATAGATTTTTCCCAGATAACGTATTCGGCCAAAGCGTTCCGATGCACCATATGGCCGTTCAGTCTATGGATTTTGCCCAAAAGAAAATCGTGGAGCCGACAGCTAAGCTTGCGGGTGACATCACAAAAACGCAAGCCGGCAGATTAACCGAAGGTGTCGGTAATGTTTTAAGCGGAAAATATCACTCACAAATTATGACCGCCGTCCGAAATCCTAAAGAAACTCTTCAAAAGGCTCAGCTCTCTATTGCACAAAAAGAAGCCAAAGTTATTGCCGGCGGTCTTAAAGCATATAATAATGTGCGTTATGGCGCGCGCATTGCTGCCACAAATTTGATGGGCAGTCATCAAGACAAGGAAGATATTAAAGACCAACTTCGCCGCGATAGGAATAGGCACAATCAAGATATCGATGATCAATTGCAAAGCAATTATGAACAAGCAATGGCGCGCATTGATGATCAGATTGCAAATAAGCCAAGCACCCTTGAACGTGCATATCGTCAGCAAAGGCGCGATGCAAGAGATAATCAACTTGATTCAGCCATTGTTGCGCTTGACCAAGATGTTCAACAAGCGGAAGCGCTTCAAAAAATCCCTCCAGTAGCGAAACGTGCATATTATCAAACTGTCAGAGGCTTGAAAAATTCGTGGAAAGTTCCGGGCATGATTTTGCAACGTGTCGGACGTGTGATGCAAGGTAAGAAGCCAAAATAGAAAGCAGGTGAGAAAAAATGAGCAAAAGGACTTTACATAATTTAATTAAAAAATGCTTCTTTTTAAGCATTTTGATGATTTGTCTTTATGCTCTGCCCTCATCTGCCCAATATAGCAACTGGGGCAGTGATTTTGCATATAGTCCGGGCGGATCAGGCTCCGGGGGCGGATGTCAGAGAAAGGACTGTTCAAATTCAACCTGTCAGATGGCGACCGATGCGAGCGGAAAGTTGCTCAACGAATGTCCGAGCGGTCAAGTTAAGCGTCAGGACGTTGATCCGAACTGCGTGATGAACTTAAACGCAAGAGCCGGAACTTGTATGGATACGATGCCTGTTTCGTCAGTTTCAAGGGTTCCTGAAACGAACTGTTATCGAGGTACCGGATGGTCAAGAAAAAGAAATCACCTCGGCACAGACTATGCCGCATCTTCAGGAACGCTTATTACGGCGGCTGCTGACGGTACTGTTGTTTTTGCAAAATATATGAACGGCGGCGGACGAGCACTCGCCATTGAACACACAAAACAATGCCAATGCACATCCGGAAATTCAAACGGAGGGTGTGACAATAAATATGTTACCGTTTATTTGCACTTAAGTGCTTATATTGTTACCGGCGGTTCGGTCAAAAAAGGTCAACCTATCGGATATGTCGGCGGTTCTAACTACACCGGCGGCGTGTTATATGACCCGCCTCACGCAAAAGCATATGGCCCTCACCTTCACTTTGAAATCCACAGCGGCGGCTGGAATAAAGGTTATACACAGCTTAAAACATCTATTATTAACCCGCTGTGTGATGATATTCAGAGTTTTTGCGGCGGTTGTTCTTATAATGTTGAAGAACAATGTACAAATAAGAAAAACTCAAGTGAATGGACAACTTTGTCAGATGAGGCAAAACAAGATAAAAAGCCGACAAACCCACCTGCTCCGGTTTCTGATCCGACGGGGTATTCGTCAAGCAATCCCATGAGTTCTGCAGAAGGAACGGGATGCGATTATCAGAACTTTATGCCTGATGCTGACACGTGTTATTTCTGCCCATTGTTTAAGGTGCTTTTTAATACGGCAAGTACCTTGGCGCAAAAAACTTATAATGCACTAAAAGATGGGGTTGCCGCATTGGTGATTGTTGTTTTTGCTCTTTGGCTTGCATGGTATGTTTTGTTGCAAATTTCTTCTTTACAGGCCAAAAAGCCCGGCAAAATGCTTCAAGAAATTTTGGTACAGGCCTTTCGCGTGTTGTTTGTTGTGGTTGTTCTGAAATTAAGTTATGCTCAGGTTTTGCATTTAACGATTGTTCCCGTGTTTGACACCGGTTTTAATTATGTTGAAGCCGTTTCCGGCTCGCATACCTGCTCCGGTTCTTATATTGAAGGTGTTACAGGCTACAAAGATGAGCTTAAGCCTGATTCTGCAGGCGCTTTGCCGATGTCTATGGGGCAAAACATTTTGTGCGCAATTAAGGCTATGCAAGATTCCGCTTGGCGTATTGTTGCCTTCGGAAGAGAGTGCCGATGCGTCGGTTGGAAGATTAAGGCTGTTATTCGAAACCTCATTCCTAACTTTGCATATGTTATTACCGGAGATTTGCTTATTGTAGCCGGATTGCTTCTTGTTTTGGCCTTTCCGTGGTGTTTGGTCGATTGTGTTTTGAATATGGCTATTGCTGCTGCGCTTTTGCCTGCGGCAATCGGCGCTTGGGCATTTAAGATTACACGACAATATTTAGGCATTTTGTGGAAGTTTTTCCTCAACGCTGTTTTCCAATTTGTCTTCTTAAGCATTATTTTATATATCATCATGACGTGTGTGGAACAGTTTTTACAGGTTATCGATTCATATTCAAAAGACTATGATAAAATTATTGATCCTGTTCACGGAATTGCATTTTGGGGCGCAAATGGTCTTAAGCTGTTTATGGTTTGTTTGCTCGGTTGGGTCTTTTTGGATCAAGCAAAACAGTTGGCTGACAACTTTTCAGACGCTCCGTCTTTAGGTGTCGGACGAAAAACAGGCGGATTTTTCGCTCAAGTCGGAACTCGTCTTGCTGTGGGCGGCAAAGATAAAGACGGCAATCGATCCGGTGGCGCGCTCGGCGTTGGTAAAGGTGCCGCAGAATTTATCGGAATGGCAGGAAACCATTTTATTGGTATGCCTCTCAGACAAAAGATCGGACAAAGAAGAAATGATCGCATTGTGTCTCAAGGAACGGCTATTAAAGATGCAAGCGGAAACATTGTCGGCTATGAACGTAAGAGGTCTTTTGGCCGAACACAACGTCTTGATGTCGACGAAAACGGCGAAATGATTTATAGCGTTGAAAAACAAGGTTTGGGTTCTCGAATCCGAAATGCCGTTCGCGGACAAGCCAACGAATTTCGTATTGAAGCTATTGAAAGAGAAGATGATAAAATTCGACAGATGTTTGACGGTCCAACGCCGGAAGGTATGAAATCAGGTTCTTTAGCGGATGGAACAAAACAACTTTTAGACAGAGAAGGAAAAGTTGTTGCAAGTATGCGCACTCTTGAAAACGGACAAGTTGAAATTACATCGTCTCACGGCGTATCACGTTATCAAGGACGGACTCTTGTTTCGACCACCCAAACATACAAAAATCTGCGTGGCGAAGTAGTCACAATGACAGCTAACTTGGTTAACGGGCAATATCAAGTCAACAGGGCAGCTCAATCTTTGAGGATGGCTGTATTGGCCAAAGGTGGCTCACAGCTTCAAACTTTTGCTCAGCAACACCTCATTAAAGGTGAGAACGATTTAAGCGCACAGCGCGGAAACACGTCAAGAGTTACAAAAAATCACTTGCTCTCCATTCGTGAAATCAAAGATGAAAGCGGAAAAGTTGTTCAAGAGGATTTTGCTTTTAACACGAAACTCGTTAAATATCTTGTTGATAAGGACGGTCATTTGAATACCAATATGATTGATCAAATTCAGCAGAGCGGCAATTTACCGCGACAAAAAATTGAAACGGCTATTGCACTTGAGGTTATGAAATCAAGGAATTTGGCTATCAGCAACAAATTCCAAGAAAGAAAAATTTCCGTTGAAAACGGACAAGTCAAACTTGTTCAGAAAAACCTTGATGGTTCGATGACAGCCTTTACGGCTCAAATTGCCGGAAATCAGATGGTTGTTGATTTTCAAAACACCGACACAAAAGGTAACATCAGGCGTGTTACCGATAACGGCATTATGAAGCGCAGCATTACTCAAGCAAGAGGAAAACGTGCGGTTGCCGAATATGGTTTCAACGAAAATTTATATCAAAAATGGAGTTACCATGGGTTCATTGATGCGCGCGGCGCTTTTGCTCAAACCATTAATGAGGGAGAGGCAATGCTTGGGTTTGATGAGCAAGACAGGGAACTTCATGCGCGCCAAGTCGGCAGTGGGGAAAAACAATTTTTTGATATTAGTCAGCTTTCAGATATTTCATAGTTTGACTTTGCACAAAATACACAAAAATTGTTCAATTTTTTCATTTTTGTCTTGAATATTTTTGTATAAACGTTAACATAACGTTAGTTTTTTAAACGAATTCAAGAGGTAAAAATGGAAGAAATTATTTTCCCTAACCAAATCAGGTTGCAACGCAAAAGAAAAGGTGTCTCGATGCAGGCTTTAGCTGATCATTTAGGGGTTAGCCTGTCTGCGATTTCAAAAATCGAGAAAGGTTATCGAAGGTTAAATCAAGAACAGCTTATTTCTGTTGCGGAGCTTACGGATTGTTCATTGCAAGATTTGTATGTTAATGAGCAAAATTCGAAAGAAGAGGTTGTTCAGGCATGGCGTCGCGAACAAGAAAGACGTAATCGTATCAATGTTGATGCGGGCTTGAAAATCTTGGGTGCGGCTCTTCGCCATTTGAGAACCGACCGCGATTTGACATTGATTGAAGTTGCCGAAAATGCTGACATGACGCTCTCTGTCTATCACCGTATCGAAATGGGGCAACGTGAGGTTTCGGAAAAAGAATTCAAAAATATTGCGAAAGCTCTTTCATTAACGCCGGAAGATTTGAAAAAAGAAGTTCAAAAATTAAATGAGGCCGGCCAACTCAACGAAATTATGGAAAAGACAGATGCTAAGTATAAATCTCTCGCAACCCCAAAGGGTAGCCATGTTTCCATGTATGGGGTTTATACCGGTGAGATGCCTTTGATTAAGGTTTATGGCACAGCCACAAAAGACGGAAATATTTCCATAGATATTGATGATGAAGATGCCAAAGAAGTGATTTGTCCTTTTCAGCTCATGAACAAAAGAGATGCGTATGGTGTTAATTTGTGCACACGCCGCTTAGGTTCTTTGCTGCCGAATCGAGCCATTTTGTTTGCTGATCCGCAAGATGTTGTCAGCGTCGGTGATATTGCTTTGTATTATATTTCAGAAACAGAGGCCATGCTTATCAGTATAAGAGAAGATGAGCACGGACAATTCTACGGCGTTCGCTACAATCCGGACGAAAAGGTTAAGTTAAACAGTGCGGATTTGAGCAAATTGCACAAAATTGTTTCGATCAACTTATAAAAAAGAAAACACCACAAAATGTGGTGTTTTTTTTAAGTGTTAACTTGAAATTTACTCTTATACGTCTAAAATGTTTTAATGGTGTTGTGTATCAGTTTTATTTTTAAGGAAACAAATTATGGCTGATGAATTAAATAAGGACGCTGAATTCGGCGGAAAACATAAAGATGAAGAAGATCCGATTTTGGTCGCTCAGCGCTATTTGAACATTTATCATCAAATTCATATTTTTAATAAAGAAAGACAAGATGAATTTGATGATTCTTTGCTCAGCCTTTCATCTGACATACGTATTTTGCTCAGCACCCTGCCCGGCGGATCTGTTTTGCTTGAGCATATTACCGAACTAGAAGAAACGCGCGGTATTATTTCTCTTATGTCTCAAATGGATGAAAAAACGACAACTAAAAGCTCTAAGGGTTCAAAGAAGAAAACACAAGAAGAAATTGCTCAAGAATTTGCAAGTACACCCGTGTTCGCAGAAACTGAAAATTCTGACAATGCGAATGCAAAAGTTTCGAATGTCGATCCAAATTTTTCTTCTGCTATTTTGAAAATGCTCAAACAGAGCGAAGATAAACACGAACGCGACATGAGAACCTTGACAGAAGCGCTTATTCAATCACAAGAAAATATGGCAAACGTCTTGAAAGAGGTTTTAACTGAGACACGTCAACAACAGCCCGTCAGTCTCCACCCCGCTTTTCAGCGTCAACAGGAATTTGTGCCTTCTCAGACCTTCTCTCAACAAGAACCGCCTTCTTATTTGCAGCCCCTGCCTGAAGATGAAAATCCGGTTGAAACGCAAAACATTCGACACTCAAAGCCAAAACTTTTCAGTTTTACGAAAAAATTATTTACATCTCATAAGGCAGCAGGAACGGCTCGAGACATTGAAAGACCGTTTAATCCGTATGTAGATAACACGCCTGTTTCACTCGATGAGATTGAAAGCGATCCTGTTGCACTCGATGAAGAGCACAAAGATGAGCCTCAAAAGTTGGATATATCGCAAGATACAGCGCACACCGAAACATCTTCCGAAAATTCAGATTGGGACTGGGAATATGTTGATGAAACCCCATCTGATGAAAAAACTTCTCAAGAAACTTTTGAAGCAGAAGGAAAACAAGAAGATGACGATGAGTGGGAATATGTTGAAGTTCCGGAAGATGATAATCTACAAAATACAAATGATTCGCCTATAGAGGACACTGCCGAAAAACAAATTCAGGAAACAATCAGTCAAGAAGAGCCAACCGACAAAGCTCCTGATGACGAATCAAACGTTCAAAATAAAGAACAAGATGTTCAAGATGTTTTAAAAGATATCGAAAAGCAAATTTCGGATATACCTTCTGACAATTCTTCACAAGAACAGCCTGATGAACAGAAAAATGACCTTTCGGAAACATCGGAAACTTCTCTTTATCAAGATAATTTGATTGAGCAAGAAGCGGCTCCGGAGCCTCAAGCTTTTGAAGATTCCGCTTTTACATACGATGAAACGCCTGAGTATGAACCGGGGCTCGAGTCTTATCAGGAGCCTGTCTTCTATAATCAAGAGCAAGCTGATGAATTTTTAAATCCTCAACAAGTGCAAAATGATGATCAAGATGCGTCGTCTTCTTATCAGGTTTTTGATGAATCCGCTCCATTGGAGTATGATTCTTTACAAGGCGACGGGTATTATCAAGATGGCTATGTTGCCGGCGATGATCAAGAAGCTTTTGTATATGACGATGGTATTGAGGCATCGCCTGAGGAAGAAAATACCGGAATTGATGACAATCTTAATCCGTTACCTGATAGTTATGCCCCGATTTCTGATGATAGTTCTTTAGAAAACGCTTTAAGCAACGATGAAAAATCAGAACTTGATGCTTCTTCAAGCGAAGATGCAAGCATAGACAGCTTGCTCAATGACTTTGCCAATGAAGTTAACAACACAGATGAAAATCAAGAAACGACGAAGAAAAACACTAAAAAAGGCAAAAACAAAAACAAAAAAGCAACTGAGGATTAAAAATTCATTTACAAAAAGATAAGACTCATTTATTCTAGGACCAAATGTTAAGGAGAATTTTATGAACCAAAACCCGAATGTCGTTACAAAAGAAGATTTATGGTATATTGATAACTACCTTGTCTTGCGTGATTATTACGACAGAACCATTTCTCGTATTGCGGCACGTTGTATACGTATGGGAAACATCGCTTTAGAAGAATACCCTTTTTATTCATACATTTTGGATGTTTTGGAAGAAATTTGCGAGACAGGTGAATATATTTTATCAAAACAAGCTCTTTATCCTTATGTCGAAAAGAAAATTGCCGGCGGAGTTGCCGCTTTAGAAGAAAATTTGGCTCTTTATCAACAAGAACTTGAAAACAATTCATCTCCTGAAATGGTCAAACAAGATCCTGACGAAATTGCTAAGATGAAAGATGCTTTGGGCGATATAGACAAGTCTTCGGACCCGACTGCCGGCGCAGGTATGAATATTGACGATTTAATGGAAAAACTTATGGAAGAAAACAAAAAAGAAAATCCTGATGTGGTTTATGATACCCCTGATAAAACGGAGACTAAAAATGATTAAAAAATTCGCTTATTTGTGTGCATTTGCGGCTACAGCTCTTTTGACTGCTTGTGTTTATACAACTTCGGAAGGTTATTTTATTGAAGAAAATTCTCCGGCCAAAAATGCCGAATTTGATATTCCTTACGGTAAAAGTGAAATTCGTACACCTGATGGCGCAAACGCACTTGATTTGGAGACACCTCTTCGTTGCAACGTTAATTGGCAAACACAACAGATGATTTTAACTTTGCCTTTTAACAATACTGCCTTTAAGCTCAAACCGACAACACCTTCCGATGATTTGCCTGCTTTGGAGGTTACCGGCTTTACATTTGAAAGTATGCCTGCTGAAAACGCACTCGCAAAATTAACTCAAGAAGCCGGAATCACATTAACTGCCGTTGACGCGCCTTATGCATCAATTTCAGGTGAAGATTTGAAAGGCGAATTAACAGATGTTGTTAATATGATTACAAATGCGGCCGGTGTTTTCTATACGTATGATGCCGAAAAGAAATTGATGACTCTTTCGAAGCGTTCGGAGCAGGTTGTTTATGTGCCGCAAACGCGTCCGATTATGCTCGGCTTGTTGGATGTTTTGCGCGGTGCGGGCTTGACCGACATGACAACAAACTGGTCTGATTATTCCATTACGTTAAACGGAGATATGGAATTGCGTAACAAAATCAAACAACTGATTAATTATTTTGAAAGCAATCCGACCTTGGTTGCTTATGATGTCAGTGTCTTTACAATTACGCCGTATGATGGTTGTGATGTCGAGTGGAAAGCTTTGTTAGACGAATTTGATTTCGGCACAATTACGACCGCACAAACAGGCGTTATTGGGCGCGTGCTCACAACAACAAATGAAATTAACATCAACACATTGCAACGTTTCTTAGGCTCAAAAGCTAATGTTGATATTGTTTCAGAAGGAAAGTTTGTCGTGCCGAATATGTGGTTCTCTCGTTTTGACGTCGGCAAATGCGGATTTATGCGTTGCGCCGGTTCTGATTTGTCTGTTTTAGCAAAGGCATTGGTTGAAAGCGATAACCATATTACTTCAGAAATTGCCCTTGAAACAACCAACGGTCAGATCACACAATTTAAGGTTCGCAACAAACTTGGCGAAAACTTTATGATTATCGGTTTGCCGAACGAATTGTTCGGGGTTAAGGAACCCAAGAGCGAAACTGTTGTCTTTATGGTTCCGCGTTTAATTAAGACAATGAAAACATCGGAAAATATTAAAAATAATATATAGGAGGTTTTGATGGCTGAAGAATTTGATCAAGAAAATGAAATTATGGTAGGCAACCGGCGTATGCGTAAAATTAAGCGTCCGAAACAACATCTCGGTCCGCTTACTTCACAAGAGCTTCAGGCTGAATATCGCCAAGCGGCTCAGCAAAGTGCCGTTAGCTATCCAAAAGTCGGTGAAGAAGAGATTGTTCAGCCGAATATTGCTCCGCAGCCTGTTTATATTGAAGAAGATCCATATTCTTATGATGATTCTGCCGAACAAGTTGAGCCTTCTTATCCTTATAATGTTATCGAAAAGAAAAAGGCTATATGGATTGCTGTTGCATGTTTATGTATGGGGCTTGTTATGGGAAAATTGTTTTTCGGCTCATCTCAAGTTGTTCAAAACGGTTTGCAGGGCGTTATTATGAACCCTGAAGTCCCCAAGGGGCGTTCTCGTTGCGGCGTGGTTGAAAAAACGCAAGGCTGCGTTTTGTATGTGATGAATCCGCAACGTCAAGAGTTAAACGGGCGTGATTTTTATGACTTGGCTTCGCAATTAACCGGACGTCAACGCTTTATGATTGAAACCGGAAATATGCGTTATTCAAGCGTGAAAATTAAGCCGGGGGCTATCGCTCAACTCAATATTCCGCCTTTGCAATAATCTAAAAAAAGCGTCCCGACGGGCGCTTTTTTTATTTTTGGAGACACTGAAAAAAAATGATATATGCTTTTCTATTTTCTCTTTTCAGATATTGCTTGCCACATTTTTTCTAAATTATAAAACTCGCGAACCTCCGGACGGAAAATATGCACAATCACATCAAAAGCATCTATTAAAACCCAATCTGCTTTGTCTTCGCCTTCAATTGTTGCTTTGTGACCTGTTTTTTTTAAGGCTTCCATCAATTTATCCGCAATTGCTGCAACGTGGCGATTTGAGGTGCCGGAAGCAACAACCATCTGATTTGCAAG
>OMQZ01000013.1 GCA_900313355.1 uncultured Rhodospirillaceae bacterium | reverse complement strand
TTTTGTGAAGATAAAAAAAGAGGTCATTTAAGACCTCTTTTTTGTTCCTTTTTTGGTATATTTTTCCGTGATTGTTTGGAACAAAACATATAAAAGCGGAATAACGACCAAACCGCCTGCCGTTCCAATCAGCATTCCGTAGAACACCGGCACACCGATTGCCACACGGCTCCCCGCACCTGCTCCGGTTGCAACGATTAACGGGAACACGCCTAAAATAAACGTAAATGCGGTCATCAGAACAGCTCTGAAACGTTCTTTTGTTGCAACTGTTGCGGCTTTTTCAATCGAAGAGCCTTTGGCGCGTTCATCGCGCGCAAATTCCACAATCAAAATAGCGTTCTTTGAGGCTAATCCGACGAGCAAAATCAAACCAAGCTGTGCATAAATGCTCAGCGGTACTCCTGAAATTAAAATACCGAAAAATGCACCCAACATTGCAACAAACACTGAGCTTAAAACTGACACAGGCAACATCCAGCTTTCATATTGAGCCACAAGGAACAAATAGCCGAATAAAACCGCAAGTGCAATCAAACCGCCGACTTGTCCGCTGTTTTTCTTTTCTTGCAAGCTCATTGTTGACCATTCATAACTATAGCCGTTCGGCAATGCTTTGTCTGCCAAATCTTCCATGGCTTTCATGGCTTGTCCGCTTGAAACACCGGGGGTTGTCATTGCCGTGATGGTTGCTGCCGGAAATTGATTGTAGCGATCTAAGCTGCGCGGAGCTTGAATCATTTCAATTTTAATTAAGCTGCCGAGCGGAACCATATTTCCGTCATTTGAATGGACGTAAAGCTTTTTAATGCTTTCGATATCTTTTCGATAGTTCCAGTCTGCCTGTATCATCACCTTATTGACCTGTGTGCCGATGTTAATATCGTTTACATAACCTGAGCCAAGGTAATTTTGCAAAACCGAATAAATCGAAGATATGGAAACTTTCATAACCTCCGCTTTTTCTTTGTCTATTTCAATATGAGCATGCGGCGTGGCTGCCGTATAGGTTGAAAAAGCATACATAATTTCAGGCAAAGCATTTACTCTTGCCACAAAGCTTTTAACAACCGTGTCCAAAGCTTTCGGATCAGATGAATAAAGGGACTGCAATCTAAAATCAAGTCCGCCCGTTGCTCCAAGTCCGGGAATTGCCGGAAACTCGAATAAGTTGATGTCGGCTTCAGGAACGGAAGCTAAGGTTGCTTTAATTCGATTTAAAATGTTCGTCGAATATTCATTTTTGCCTTTGCGTTTGTTCCAAGGTTTTAAGTGAATAATGCCCATACCAACATTTTCACCTTGACCGGAGAGCATCGAAAAACCGATAATATCCATCACTGAATCAACACTTTTTTCTTGTTTTATCATCGGAATAATTTTGTGCATTACATAATCCGTTCTCGGCTGTGTTGCACCCTCAGGTAATTGAACGTTTGCTAAAATGACGCCCTGATCTTCCGGCGGAATAAAGCTCGTGTGGCTCAATTTAAAGAAGAACATATTTGCCACAAACAAAAGCACCAATATCAAACCGATAACACTTACCTTTCTTGCAATGTAGCCAACGATTGCCAAATATTTGTTTCGGCTCTTATCTACGATTTTATTAAACCAAAGCAAAGGTCCGTATGTTGCCGGTTTTAGAGGGCGCAGAATTGTTGCACACAACGCCGGAGACAAAGTTAAGGCATTTACTGATGAAAAAGTCACGGCAAATGAAATTGAAATCGCGAACTGCTGATAAATTTTTCCGGTAATACCGCCAATGAAGGCAATCGGCACAAAAATTGCCAACAACACCAGTGTTGTTGCCACAATGGCTGATGAAACCTGAGACATTGCTTTGACAGCGGCCTCTTTCGGCGAAAGCTTTTCTTGAGCCATAAGCGTTAACACACGCTCAACCACCACAATGGCATCATCAACCACCAAACCGATGGCTAAAACCAAACCGAACAATGTTAAGATGTTTAGGCTGTAACCTAATGCCAACATCACGGCAAACGTTGCAAGCAGCGAAACCGGAATAGTGATTGACGGTACAAGCGTTGAACGCCAATCCTGTAAAAAGATATAACACACAAACACCACAAGTGCAAAGGTTAAAAGCAGTGTAATCGTTACTTCTTCAATTGAGGCTTTAATATAATCCGTTGCATCAAAGAAAATGTCTATTTCAAAATCTTCAGGATAAAACTGAGACAATCTCTTCAATTCGGCTCTTACCGCCTTCATGGCATCAATTGCGTTTGCTCCTGATAAGGTGTTCAAACCGATTGAAATAGATGTTGCGCCGTCTACTTCTGATTTGAATGAATAGTGTTCGTATCCGATTTCGACCTTTGCAATATCTTTTAAGCGAACTAAACCGCCGTCTTCTTCCGTGCGGATGATAATATTTTCAAAATCTTTTACCTCATTTAAGCGTCCTTGCGTTTCAAGTGTGTAAACCATTTGTTGGCCCTCATCTCCGGGCATTGAGCCGACCGAACCTAATGATGGCTGAAAGTTTTGGCTCGAAATTGCACTGCGAACCGCAGAAACAGGAATATTTAACGCAGCAATTTTATTTGAATCAAGCCAAACACGCATTGACAAAGGTGAGGCATAAACACTCACTTCACCGACACCGTACAAGCGCGCCAAGTTATTTTTAACGTTGTTTTCAACATAGTTACTTAAAAACTGCCTATCATGCGTACCTTTTGGCGAGCGAACAACTAAAAAGCCCAAAATATCTGAAGATCTGCGTTTGACTGAAATACCATATTGTTGAACTTCACTCGGAAGTTTGCTCATGGCTTGTTGAACACGGTTTTGAACTTTGACTTGAGCCATATCCGGATCCGTGCCGACTTCAAAACTGACCGACAAGCGGTAGCTGCCTGAATTAGATGAAGTTGAGTTCATGTAAAGCATATTTTCCACACCGTTGACTTCCTGCTCAATCGGAATACCGATTGTGTTGGCAACAACTTCTGCAGATGCACCTGTATAGTTTGCCGAAATATTAACTTCAGGCGGGGTAATTTGCGGATAAAGCGAGATTGGTAGTGAAAACAGTGCAATCAAGCCTGCCAAAGACATCACAATGGCAATCACGATTGCAAAACGAGGGCGTTCAATAAAAAATTTTGAAAACATTTTTCTTTTTTTCCTTTTTTACATTTCTTTGTTTGCAGAAACCAATCCTGCTTCAACTTTTTGACCGTGTTTGAGTTTTTGAATACCTTTGATAACCACTTTATCACCCTCATTTAAGCCTGATTTAACAATTTGTCTGTCGCCTATAACCTCTCCTAAAATCAGGCGACGTTCTTGAGCGACGCTGTCCTGATTAACCACGAATGTATAAAAACCTTCTTCATCTTGGGCTAAAGCCGCTTGAGGAATTAAGATACTTTCGTCGTCATCCAAAATCAGCGCAATTTGAACATAGCTTCCGGGCAGCAACAATTCGTCATCATTTTCAAAATCACCATAGATTGCCACCGTTGCCGTTGCGGTACTTACTTCGTTGTCAGCAAAGCTTGACTTAAACTCTTTAATAACACTTCGTCCGTCCGGCATCGTAATGCGTGCTTTGATATCTGACGGATCATCATCGTTGCTTTCGTTCTTAAATTCCAAAAATTCTTTATCTGTTAGTGTAAAAGCAATACGAATCGGGTTTAATTGAACAATTTTTGCAAGTGTTTGTGTTGAAGCGACAACACGGTTTCCTTTTGTGACGAGAGCTTTACCGATATAACCGCTGATTGGCGCACGGCTGAATGTATCATTATAATTGATTTCAGCTAATTCTAAGTTTGCCTCAGCCTGCGCGACGCCTGCTTTTGCTTGCAAAAATGCACTTTCTGCCGCGTCAAATGTTGCTTTGGAAGCGATGTTTTGTTTGCTTAATTTAATTTGACGGTTGTAATTGCGCTCAGCTTCGGTTAAGCCGGCTTTTGCTTTTGCAAGCTCTGCTTTTCTTAATTCAAGCGTAGCCTTAAAACTCGAAGCCTCAATCGTGAATAAAATGTCTCCTTCATTGACGAAACTTCCTTCCGTGAAATGAACTTCTCCGATCGTTCCGTTCACTTTAGGCTGAAGATTAACGCTGTTGATTGCTTCAACGTGCGCAATATGGCTTCTTTCTTTGGCAACCGATTGCAGCTCCATTTCTTCGACTAAGACATAAGGCGTTCCTGCGCCAAATGCACCCATACCCATCTGCGGTGTTAACTTCGACTTTAAGAACCACCCGAACGCAACGCACAAAATAACAAAAGCCAAGCGTTTTAAGATAATGCTTTTATGAGGTTTCGTCAGTAACATTTTTATTCCTTTCCCTTTAAACCGTTAAACAACAAATCAAAACTTTTTTTAATCATAACTTTTAAATCAACCGAACATCTTTTACTCAAATATGCCTCCAGATTTCCTGTCCATAAATTAATAATCAGCGAAGACAAAATGTCGGTGTCAATATCTTCTCTTATTTCTCCGTTTTTTTGCATTAAAACTAAACTATCTTTCAAATATAAAAATATAAATTTTTTATTTTGCCCTATTTTTTCCATCACTTTTGTGATAATCGTTTCGGACCACTCCATTTGAAGCGAAAGGAAAAATGCAAGCTTTAATGCGTTTTCATCACCTAAAATAAAATCAGCCGTCGCCAGAAAATACGCCTCAATATCTTTAAATTGATTTAACGCAAGGTTCTTTTGTTTAAGAAATTGATTTTTTTTTGCAATATAATCGTTAATCAACGCTGCCACTAAATCAGGTTTGTTTTTAAAATGCCAATAAACAGCACCTTTTGTCAGCTCAATTCGTGAGGCTATTTCATCAAAAGTTGTTTTTGAATAACCTTTTTGATAAAACAAATCAAGCGCGGATTGCAAAATTATCTGCCGCGTTTTTAAGGCTTCTTCTTTTGTGCGTTTCAAGTCCCTAAACTTTCGTTCTATTTACATACCTTCGGGTAGGTATAAAACTTTTTTGATGAAATGCAAGACTTTTTTTTAATTTATATCCACTTCATCCAAAACGGCTTCAAAATTTTCGTTTTGGGGCGATGCAAGATATGCTCCGACTTTCATTTCGCTTTCAATGCCGTGCAAATAAAATTGACGCAGTCTGATATATGTTTGACCGTCTAAACTATAAGAACAGACAAAATCATCACCTCTGCGCTCAAGTTTATAGAAAATCACATCTGGCATATTTTGCAGATGTGTTCCCGCCCAGTCGGAATGTCCGCCAAGCGTTAAACAGGTTCCTATTTCGGGCCTGTTTTCATCTTTTGCAAGAATCGACGCCTTAAACCAATTTCGCTCATCAGAGGTGACCATCACGCCGCATTGTTTAAACGGCGTTGCATTTTCAAAACGCCATTTGATGCGCAAAGAAAAGTTACTGCTTATCTTTTTATAGAAAAAATGGCCGTTGTCTTTTTTGATTTGGTGATGAAGCGACTGCCAAAAATCAGTTAAGGGTTTGGCAACAATTTTCATTTCCTGATCCGAAAAAATAACGTTTTCAGGTTCATTATACCACTCAAAATCTATCAGGCTCTCAAGCTTCATTAAAAGTTCCTTTTCGGCACATCACCCATCTCAGATAAAACTTGTTCCAAAACTTTATTGTGTTCTTGCGGCGCCATGATTTTTAAGGTGATGATTTCATCACCCGTTTTGTTTTTTGCATTAATTCCTTTTCCTTTCAAGCGTAATTTTTCACCGCTTGAAGAATAAGGCGGCACCGTTACTTTGACCTTTCCCGTTAATGTCGGCACGGTTATTTTAGCCCCAAGAACAGCCTCCTTAAATGAGATCGGTAAATCAAGCAAAATATTTGTTCCTTCAAGTTTGAAATAAGGATGCTCCAACACATGAATCAAAATTAAAACATCACCATTTTCTCCGCCATAAGCACTCGGTGATCCCATACCTTTCAAGCGCAAGGTTTGTCCGTCTTCAAAACCTGCCGGAATTTTCACGTTCAACATCTTTCCGTTAATGTTTACTTTTTTTTCGGCACCCTTGGCAACATCTAAAAAGTCAACATCTAAAGTGTATGAAACGTCTTGGCCTTTGGGTGATTGATTGCCGAACGGATTTGAATAAGACTGCGAGCTTCTTTTTCTTCCGGCTTTTGAAAACGCGCTCATAATGTCATCACCGAAAATGGAAGAAAAATCAAAGCCTTCCGCCCCAAACGGATTAGAAGAAGAATATGTTTGATATGCGCCATCGCCAAACGGATTGGAAGAGCCTGGAAAACCGGCGCCGAATCCCGTCGGTTTTCCCTCTTCGTTTATTTCGCCGGCATCATATTTTTTCTTTTTTTCTTTATCGCCCAAAATTTCATAAGCAGATGAAACTTCTTTAAATTTTTCTGCCGCGTTTTTATCATCTTTATTTAAATCCGGATGATATTTGCGCGCCAATTTACGATATGCTGACTTGATTTCGGCATCAGTTGCCGATTTTGACACACCTAAAATATCATACAAGTTTTTCATTTTTCAAAAGCCTTTAAAAATAAACTATTGTTTAAAGGTTTATATAGGAAATTTGTTTTTCTATTGCAAGGGCACACAATCAAATGTTGCAAGCCTTAAATGGTTTTCACGCATGATAATTTCGCGAAGATGGGCTCTGTTGTTTTGATTTTTTTGTTTGCAATAGTTTGTTGCAAGAGGTGTTATCTCATCAATGCGAACATCTTTATATTCGTAGGAAACATAAGACGGTCCGCGTCTTTTTTCGACAATGTTATCGCGGTAACGCCTCATATCCGCCTCAGAAATATAATTTTCTTCTTTGACCTGTATCTGATTGTTGTTTGATGCGCATGAGATCATCAAAAACATAAGCGGTAATATAAATATTGTTTTTTTCATCATCGTTGCCTTTTCGCTGTGGATACAATTTTGCTTTATTCTAGCATCAGAGAGTTAAATAAAATGTTAATCAAGAACATTATATACATTCTTTCCGGCTCTGATTAAGAGCTCGTAAACTCTTTTATCTTTTCGAGAGCTTCGTTTTTTATTGTCTAAATCTTCGAGCATTTCTTGAAGTTTTTGATTAAACTTTTCATCTTTTCTGAGTTTATCAAGCTGTTTTATATTTTCAGTATCATTCATTTTATAATCCAAAACAGCTTTCAGCGTTGCCAAATAGACGGCATCTTTCTCGGATGATGGATAATCTTGAGCCATAATCGGTGATGTCAGCAGCAAAAGTGATAAAAGAAAAATGTATTTCATTGTTTTCTCCCGTTGATTATTATATTTTATTGACGGCTGATTTAAAGTCGATTTTTTTCTTTTGCTTGTCATAATTTTCTTGAAACTTTAAAAACTTTGTAATAAACTGTAACAAAATTTGAGAATTGGAGATGGTCATGAAAAAAGTTTTATGGATTTTGATTGATAACCGCATGGGAAGTGTCGGACAGGCACGCGGAATTGCCCAACACTTAAATCATGAACATTTTGATATCGTTGAAAAGCCGATTGATTACACAAAGCTTTCGGGGCTTCCCAACTTTGTGCGAAGCAAAACGCTTATCGGGCTCACAAGCGAATCTAAAAAAGCGTTTCATGCCCCATGGCCTGATATGGTTTTATCAATCAGCAGGCGTACTGTTCCTGTTGCACGCTACATTAAAAAGAACAATCCGCAAACGAAACTTATTCAGATTATGCACCCCGGCGAATCCGGACTTGATGAGTTTTCGCTTGTTTTATTGCCCGAACATGACAAAGACAAACCGTTTCATCAAAATTTCAGATATTTAATCGGCGCACCTCACCGTGTCACATCTGATGTTTTGCTTCAGGCAAAAGAAAAATGGAAAGATACTTTTAAGGATCTACCAAAGCCATTGACAGCCGTCATTATCGGCGGGGCCATCAAAGATCGTCCCTTTACGATAGAAAATGCGCGCAATCTGGCTTCAAAGATTGTCGATTTCAAGAAAAAAACGGGTGGGGCTGTTTTGCTCACGACTTCGCGCAGAACCGGTGAAGAAGCCCAAAAACTTATTCTTGATGCCTTAAAAGATATTCCTATGCATACTTTTTTGTGGGGCGATAAAAGCGAAAATCCTTATTTGGGTTATTTAGCTTGCGCTGATAACATTATCGTAACAGGTGATTCTGTTTCGATGGCATCCGAGGCATGCGGAACGAACAAACCTGTTTTTGTTTTTGAGGGACAAAGCTGGCTGACTAAAAAGCACTATCGTTTTATTCATGCTTTATATGAAAATCGATATGCCGTGCCGCTTGATTTGCGTTATTTGAAATTTATGCCGAGTTCATCACTCAATGCGGCTGTCGATGCAGCGCGCGAAATTGAACGACTTTAAGTTTATTTTTTAAGCTTCGGCTGATTTAAATTTTATCAAAATTGATACGCGGATCAACCAAACAATAAGTGATATCACTTAAAAGTTTTAAGACTAAACCGAGCAAGGCAAAGATGTAGAGCGTGCCGAAAATAACGGGATAATCACGCGTCATAATGGCCTCATAGCCCAGAAGCCCGAGCCCGTTTAACGAAAACACGACTTCTATTAAAACAGAACCCGTAAAGAGCATTTTAATTAAAAGCGAAGGAAAACCTGCGATAATGATGAGCATCGCATTTCTGAAAACGTGTTTATACAAAATGTCTTTTTCGCTTAAGCCTTTGGCGCGTGCCGTTAAAATGTACTGCTTACTGATTTCATCCAAAAACGAGTTTTTGGTCAGCATCGTCAACGTTGCAAATCCGCCGATGACAATTGAAAAAACAGGCAAAGCAATATGCCAAAAATAATCTTTGATTTTTCCAAACATTGAAAGTGCTTCAAAATTATCCGAGGTTAAGCCTCGAAGCGGGAACCACTGGAAATACGTTCCGCCGGCAAAGAACACAATCAAAAATACGGCGAACAAAAACACCGGAATAGCCGAACCGATAATGATCGCAACTGTTGAGAAAACATCAAATTTTTTTCCGTCATATAAGGCTTTTTTTATACCGAGCGGTATCGAAATCAAATATATAATCAGTGTTGACCAAAGCCCTAAAGAAATCGAAACAGGCATACGCTCAACGATTAAAGCTAAAACAGTTTTGTCCTTATAATAACTTTTTCCAAAATCAAATTTGGCATAGTCTTTAATCATTTTGAAAAACCTTATATGCCAAGGTTTATCAAAACCGAATTGTCTGTTCAGTTCTTCGACCAAATCTTGCGGAACACCTTGTGAGCCTTGGTATTTATTTGTCTGAGACGAATTTTGAACTTGGGCGGTTGATGTGAATTGTGCTTTTGAGTCGGTGTTCATTCCCTGATATTTTGCCAAAATATATTCAACAGGTCCTCCGGGTGCAAGCTGGATAATTGCAAAATTGATGATTAAAATTCCAAGCAAAGTGAGCGGAATAAGCAATAAACGCCTGATGATATAATTTCTCATTTTTCAAGCTCCTTTATCCACCATGTCAAAGGTTGCCAGCCGACCTTAGCATCTGTTTTCGGAATACCGAACTTATTGGCATAACCCACTCTGTTATAGGGGGAATACCATTGAAAAATTAAATAATATTCATTTAAGAGAACTCTGTCTAATGCTTTCAGGTAGGCGACATAATCATCTTTGGAATCGGCTTTAATCACTTCGCTGATCAAATCGTCGACAACCTCGTTTTGAATTCCCATAATGTTATAACTGCCGTTGACGCTCGCTGCCGCACTGCCATATAAATCTTTAAGCTCGTTTC
Organism: uncultured Rhodospirillaceae bacterium; assembly: GCA_900313355.1. Taxonomy (GTDB): domain Bacteria; phylum Pseudomonadota; class Alphaproteobacteria; order RF32; family CAG-239; genus UBA1254. The sequence goes on along the minus strand of OMQZ01000013.1, from coordinate 3,013 downwards.
CGGGCATTGCACTGATACGATAGGACATAATTGCCATATCATAATCAAAGTTGTCCATGCGATTTTTAAAAATATTGACTTCCAAGTTTCGAAAAGTTGCTTTCACACCTATTTTTTTCAAATTTTCAATAAACGGCAACATCACGCGCGTAAAAGTCGAACCGTTTGCCGAGTTACTTAAAATTTCGACTTCAAAAGGCTCAAGTGTTTTTATGTTTCTCATTTTGCCGTCTATAATCCGATAACCGGCTTTTTCAAACAGCGCAACCGCATCTTTCAGGTTTTGTCTTATTTTTTCAGCACTCGAATTGTCCGGCAAAGTAAACGGTGTCGTAAAAACACTTTCATCTAAGCGGTCTTTATATTTTTCCAAAATCTGTTTTTCTTTGCCTTGCGGGAGCCCGCTTGCTTCAAAGGCCGTATTTGTAAAATAGCTGTGCAATCTTTGATATGCGCCGTAAAACAATTTTTCGTTTGCCCAATCAAAATTAAACGCTAAATCAAGCGCACGACGCACGCGTTTATCTTTGAATTTGTCGCGCCGTAAATTAATGGCAAAGTGTTGTAAAACAGCCGGATTTTGGTGTTCAAAGGCTTGTTTGATGATTTTTCCGGATTTGACCAAATCGTTGTCGTAGCCAACCTTCCAGATTTTAGCAATATATTCTTCTCTGACATCAATGTTTCCGGCAAAAAGGGCCTGAAGTGTTACGGTCGTATCCTGATAATAATCAATTCGGATTTCATCAAAATTATAAAAACCTTTGCGTGTCGGCAAGTCGGCCGCCCAATAGTTTTTGTCTCGCTCTAAAACGATATATTTTCCTGCTTCAAAACTTTTAATTTTGTATGGTCCTCCTCCCAAGGGGATTTGAAGGCTCGGCTTTGCAAAATCTCTGTTTTCCCAGTCTTTTTTCGCAAAGATTTTAAATTGCGTTAAAATTAAGGGTAACTCTTTGTTTTGGCTGTTTTCCTTGAAATAAAAGCGCACGTGCCTTTCAGATTTTTTTTCAACTTTTTCAACATCCGCGTAATAAACTTTATAAATCGGTGCGCCTTTTGAAAGCAAAACGTTAAAGCTGAATATAACATCATCGGCTAAAATCGGGCTGCCATCTGCAAATTTTGCGCGTTCGTCTAAAAGAAAATCGACGTAATTTTTCCCGAGTGCAAATTTTTTTGCAATGAGCGGATAAACAACCGAAATATCATCTATCGGGGAGTAGCCCAAACTATCCCATATCAAGTCTGCAACCGTTCCTGAAGCAGAACCCTTAAAAATAAACGGATTAAAATTGTCGAAGCCCCCGTATTCCGGCATAACCAACCTACCGCCTTTTACGGCATCGGGATTGACATAAGAAAATGAGCTAAAGCCATCTTCGTATTTTGCTTTGCCGTAAAGCGCTATTTTGTTGTCAAAAGCGGCGGCTGTCACACTCCAAAGACAAAAAACAGAGATGAATACTTTAAGAATTACTTGCATCCGTCCATCCGCCAAAAGGATATGCCAAATTGTTGTCATCTTCTGTTTGCGGTTCTTCTTTTTGCGGAGACACCGGTTCATTTAAGAAAGCTTGCAAACTCGTTTCCTGATATTGTTTGATATCAGATGATGAAAATTCATTTACATTTTTTTCGGCGTTCGGCGATATTTCAAAATGAGGTTCGTCATATTCTTCTTTTGAAGAAAAGACCGGCTCTGTTTTTTCTTCTTCATTTAGTGCCATATTTTGTTTTAATGTTGAAAAGAATGCATCATCATCATTTTGAGGCTGTTCAAAATCAGGCTCGACATCTTTTTCTTTTTTCTTAAACGAAAACGGATTTAAGCGCTTGAAAATCGAATCCGTTTTTTCATCAAGCGGTGCTTCCATTTCTTGAATAGACGTTGCTGCCTCGAACGAATTTTCTTCCTGCTCAGGCTCTTCTTCTGGTGTTTCTTCTTTTGCTTGGTCCTGCATCACAATCGGGGCTAACATTGAATAAACTTTTCCCATCACACCCGTTTGCAAAATCGTAATAAACACTCTGTCTCTGTCATGTTTTTCGAGCATATTGGTCAGATTTTGATAGCGCGCACAAAACTCCAGCAACGTTCCTCTGAAAACCTTATCGCGCGCAACTTTGTCTTTCAGATACGCTTCAAAATCGCCATGAACCTTTGCGCTTTCAATAAACGCCTTTGCAATGCTCCAGCGCTCACCGTTTTTAACCCTTGACCAAAGTTCGGTTAATTTCACACTTGAGGCCGCATTCGATCTTTGGGCAATATCGGCTAAAATTTCGTTCATATCCGCAACAAAAACATCAAATTTTCCGACAACAAATCCGTCTTTTATTTCATGTTCGGCATCAAGCATGACACGAACGACCAAATCCGTGTAGTCTTGATTTTTTTTCATTTGCGTATAAAGTTGTTCTAATTTTTTATCCGTTGATTTTGTTTTAAAATATTGATTGATAAACCCGAAAACTTGAAAAATAATCCAAACCGGGATTAATACCAAACCGACATAAAGAGCCAGCGTATATGCATCAACCGACGATACATCAACGGTGGCGAAACGATTATGCACAAAAAGCCCTGCATAAATTAACCAAATAAGCGACGAAAAACACGAGGCACAAAACAAAATCGTTAACAACAAAAGTCTCCTTACATAATCTTGAATATCTGATTTTTTATTACATTACTTAATATTACCTATCTTTTCAATTGTTTAGAAAAAAGAATCAACAGTTATCAAAATAATTTCTGTCTTTTTTAAAAAAAAGTGATATGAATGTGAATAATCGGAAACTTTAAGAAGAGAAAAACAATGAGTCAAGAAACACCTGAGACGACCTTAGATTTTGAAACAGAAATTGTTGCGGTTGAAGAAAAAATTGCTCACCTTGAACAAATCTCAAAAGAAGAAGATGTCGACATTCAAAAGGAGATTAAACGTCTTAACACAAAGCTTAATCGACTTTTAGGTGAGGCTTATCAAAACTTAACGCCGTGGCAAAA
>OMQZ01000205.1 GCA_900313355.1 uncultured Rhodospirillaceae bacterium | reverse complement strand
TTTTCAACCCCTGTATTCACTCTTTCCCAATGAAAGATAACCTGTCCTTTGCCTTTTGAAAAAAAAGTACAAGCAGGAAGAAGGAAGAGCACAAGAATAACAAATATTTTTTTCATGTTAAAAATCCAAATTCTGATAGTTTGTTGATGGAAAAATTCCTTTGATATTATCTTTTAAGATGTCCTTAAACGACGGACGAGATTTGATTTTAGAATACCATAGCTTGGCGTTTTTATAATTATCCCAATCCACATCGCCCAAATAATCCAAAATAGAAAGATGAGCTGCCGCCGTAACATCAGCGAGCGTGAACTCATTTCCGGCCAAATAATTGTTACGTTCCGCAAGCCAATCAATATATTCCATATGATATCTCAAATTATTTACGCCGGCTTTTAAGGCTTTAGAATCAGGAGCTCCGCCACTTTTGAAACGCTTAAAAACTTTTTCACCGACGATATATTTATAAACTTCCATATAAAACTTTTGATCAAACCAGTCACAAAGACGCCTGATTTCGGCCCTTTGAAGAGCATCCCCTTTAAGAAGAGGCACCTCTTTATAATTTTCTTCCAGATATTCCGTAACGGCATAATTACCCGAAATAATATGCCCGTCAAAAATAAACACAGGCAAATCTTTTGCCGGATTGAGTTTTTGAATATCTTTTGACAAGTTCCAAGGTTCTTCTTCTTTTAAGACGAACAAAATCTTTTTTTCAGCCATCATAATACGCGCTTTTCGCGATTGCGGTGACACACTGTGATGAACCAAAAGCACCATATTAATTCGCCTCCCTTAAAAGTTCATCTGCCGGCGTCAGCTCGTTTTCTTGAACTTGTCTGACATACATCGGGGGAACAACCCCTTGTGATTGTTCTTCTTTTTCTTTCATTATTATTTTTAAATTCTTTTTCATGTTTTCTGCAAAATCCGGATTCGCCACAAGGCGTCTGAAAAGTTCATGAACCGTTTTGGCATTTTTCATATCTTTTGAAATTGCAATAAACATCGGCATATCCCAAAGCGCTTTTGTTGAAAAAGAAACATATCCCTTTAAGCCCATTTCGACGGTTTTGCCATAGTTGTAATAATAACTTCCGAGCAAAAAGTCAGCCTCTCCCGTTAAAATCTGCCTGTAGGCCTCATCTGCAGAAGCGACGGGTTCAACGCCCATCTCTTTTAATTTATCTTTCACATAATCAGCAAAATATTCTTCTGCGTTATAGATTCCTTTCATATTTTTCAAATCATCAAGTTTGTGCAACTTTTGAATTTTATCAGGAGTTGTCATTAAATGTACCGGATTGACTAAAACGGCCGGAAAAACAAATTCCAAATAATCGAAAGCAGACGAAGCATAATATGCTCCCACAAAAACATCAGCCCCGTTTTCTCTTAATGCGCTCATAGCCTCATTTAAGGTTTCAAAAGGCATGCGTTCAATTTGATAATCCTTTTGTGAAACATATTGCTCAAGTGTTTTAATAAAAACAGAATCAAGAACAAGCGAATTACGCGAATCACGACTGACATATCCGAACGGAAAATAATCCGGAAACGAAGCCACTCGCAAAACTTGGGTATTTGTATCCTCTTTACGTGTTAAAATCGAAAAAGCCTCTGCATTAAAGCCGGCAAAACACATCAAACAAAAACCCAAAATTCTTAAAATTCTCATTTTTTTTACCATTTGATTCGCCCTCTTTCAAAGATAATAAAACAAATTGTGTTAAAAAGGATTTAACTGATTGAAAATTTCATCAATTTTTGATTTATTTAAACCATGATAAACGAAACAAAAAACAATCTTATCGCTGTTTATTCCGCCTCAAAAGGTGTCGGAAAAACTTGGTTCGCCGGAATTCTGAGCCAAACACTTTCAATGCTCGAAAAAAAAGTTTTATTTTTTGATGCGGACGGCGGAATTGAAAATATAGCCTATCAATTTGGCCTGAAAAGCTCTGATTTATACCTTAAAATGCTCAAAAATGACATCACCTTAAACAATGCCGTTCAAGCCTGCCCGAACGGCCATTTTGATATGATATGCGCCCAGCCGGCTCAAAATGATTTGAACGCATATCCTATCGGTCGGAGCCAAATTTTAGCGCAGGATTTAAAAAATTTTGCCCCGAACTATGATTATGTTATAATTGACTGCTCAAACAACAATCAAAAATTAAAAAATATTTTTCTTCATTGTGCTTCAAAAATCATTTTAATCATTGAACCGAGCTTGAAAAGCTCCACAGGAGCATACAAAGAACTTGAACAAATCAAAAAAATATCGGCAGATGCTCAAACTTATATCCTCGTCAATCATGCGCTATCATACAACGAAGGTGAACAGATTTTCAAAACTCTTTTAACAGCAGATAAACAGTATATTGGCTCCAATCCGATTTATTTGGGAACAATTAAACAAAACGGCCGCATCAGAGATTGTGTTAAAAACAAAACAACGCTTTATGACAGATATCCGGTCAGTGAAAGCATCACCGAAATTAAAACCATTGCCCAAAAGCTCATAAACGAGGAAAACTGATGATATATGATGCCCTTGAATATTTTTCTTTGCTTGATTGCGACGAACATACGGATGAAATAACGCTTAAAACAAACTTCCGTGAAAAAGCAAAATATTGGCACCCCGACAGAAATAAAAGCCAAAACGCTCTTGAAACATTTCAAAAACTTTCTAAAGCTTATGACGTCTTAAAAGATAAAAAGCTTAAAACAATATATATGCTTTTGTCTTTAATCTATACGGCTGCCGATTTTCCAAGTCTTGCACGCTTAAACACCTACAAATCGGCTCAAGGCTTT
>OMQZ01000068.1 GCA_900313355.1 uncultured Rhodospirillaceae bacterium | reverse complement strand
TCACTCGCGTAGTTATGTGCTATGTGTTCCATCAACGTAAGCAAAACACCTTTTGAGCATGCATAAGCCGCTCTGTCCTTATGACCGCCCCATGCATGTGCAGAGCCTGTCAGAACAATACTTCCGCCGCCGTTTTTTCTCATATAATTTATCGCCTGTTGACAGCAAAAAAAGCACGACTTGAAGTTAATGTCCATCACATTGTCAAAAGTCTGTTCATCGCATGTGTCAAGCGGACTGACGGGCGTAATTCCGGCATAATTGAAAAATCCATCAATTCTGCCATATACATCAAATGCTTTGTCAAACAATAACTTACAGTCACCGATATTTTTCAAATCCGTGAGCAAAAAAATCCCGTCTGATCCATTCCCTTTGATTTCTGCAAGTATCTTTTCAGCCGACATTTTATCTCTGCCGCCTATCACGACCTTAGCTCCTTCTTTTGCGAAGGCAAGCGCTGCTGCTTTACCGACGCCCTTAGTGCCGCCTGAGATAACAATAACCTTTTTTTTCAGTCTGACATTCATAGTTTCCACCTATCAGTCAAGCTGTAAGGCTTTATTAACATCAAAGCCACAAAGAACCATATTATTGCCGTTTTCATCAAAAACCTTAACTTTTTTCTGATATTCCTTTAAGCAATCAGCAAGCTCATGCTTGCTGTCACAAACAAGATAAAGTCTGGTAAGTACTTGTTTTTCATTGCCGACCCATTCATCGAGGACAGTATCACCCTCGTAAAGTCTTTGGATATTTGCAACTACACGGTTATCTTGATTAATGTTTTCAAATCCCTCGATCTTTGAAATTCTACCTTTTTTCAGTAGAAACCAAAGTGTACTTGCCCACTTGCCTCTCAGCAAAGTATCATCATCTGTTTCAAGATTTACGTCACCTTCGCTGCCTGTAAGCGCGAAACGGATGAGCATTTCTCGCTGATCAAAACCATGAATTGCTTTCATCAACAAGTGAGGTGCTTCGCCTTGTAGCCTGAAACCTGTGTCATAAACGTAAAACTCACCGTTTTCATAAAAACCAGAAAGCATTAATATGCCGTTTTGTATGCCAATTTCCTTAAACATATTCTTGGCATTTTCATGCATTTTCTTAAAGTACTCGTCAAGATGCTTTGAAGGATATGTGCCTCCCAAGCAAACACGACTCATTCCCGGCTGTTCATCGGTTGTATATCTGTCATATATGCACGACGCACTGCAATAGCCATCTTTAAATGTATAATACATGCCCATATCATCGCAAAGCATATATTTCTCAACGATAAATCTTTTTTTGTATGAAGCGTCAAGCGCTTTCTTAACGCCTTCAATAAGCTCAGCTTCGTTATATGCAACCGTCATTCCAACACCGCCGCCGTTATCGACAGGCTTTATCATGACGGGATACTGAATTTTATCCAAATCCTCACGTTTCAAATCCCTATCGAGCTTATATTCGGGAATACCGTGAACACCGTATTTTTCACAGGTCGCCTTAAATTCATCCTTAAAAGCAAACACATCAACAATCCTTTGAGTTGCATAGCAAGGAAGATTAAGAGCGTTACAAACCTTACAGTAAGAAGGCACAAGAATATCCGCAACACCAACTAAAACACCGTCAACCTGCTCAGCTTTTGCGAGCGCAATTAAACCATCAACATCCATTCCGTCTACATCATAAGCTTTCCATGCAGCTTTTTTCGCAGGATCAGTTGTTCTGCCGCTGCTTACAATAGTCTTAACACCCATGTCATTTGCAATCTCAACTAAAGGAGTTGTCTCGGGATTGCCGCCAAGAATCAACAGCTTCTTCCCTTCAAATTCTCTGTTCATAGCTTCCCTCTATATCGTTAGTTTCTCTCCTTGCGCCATGACACAAAAGCGGCGCACAGGATACTGTTCTTTCATTATATTGTAAAACTTACCGACATTTCCTCCGTGAGATGCAAACATCCCATAGTGGCAAGGAATTGTCAGTTGCGCATCAATCGCATTGGCAAAATCAGCGCAATCCTGTTCATTCATATTTCCGAAAGCTCCGTTAATCGGTGCAATTAAAACATCTGTCCTACCATGTTTTTTGAAATCATTAACCCAATCTGATCTAAGACAAGTATCCCCGGTTTCAAATAACAGCTTGCCGTCAACCTTTACCATAACTCCAACTGCTTCGGGAGCACCTGTTCCGTGGTCACAACTGACAAAATCAATTTCAAAATCGCCGCAAATATGAGTTTCATTTGGCTTAACATATGTAATATTGTTTTCGGTCATTTCCATCTGTCTGACAGAATCTCTGCAATCCTCAGCAGCAAAAAGTTTGGTGTTTCCGTTCGACATCAGGGACGGAATAATATCGATATCAAAATGATCACGGTGAAAATGCGTTGCAATTATTACATCTAACTCCAAATCATAAGGAGATAATATTTTCGGAAGCAAGCGCTTAAAACCGTCATGACCCTCAATTCTCTCTACACAGTCAGAAAGATATAAATCTATGGCAAGTAACTGACCGCTCTTGCTTTTGATAATAAAGCCTGCCTGACCAACCGAAAAAAGATGTGTTTTCCCGGATGGTGCGGTCAATACCTTGACTGCAAAATCATTCATATAATCACCTAAGTATAAAGATATTGCCTCAAAAGTGTCTCTCGTATTTTTTCCGGACATTGAACCGTCAATATCTTTTTCTCTGAAACACCTAATTCAATTAGGCGCAAGGCTATCGACTTATTAACAGGCGGATTAAGAGTGGCAATCAATATATAGTCAAAATCTATTTCTGAGACACTCTCAACAGAATCAACATCCAAACCGCATCGCCTGTATTCCCAGAAATCATCGTCAATCCACTTAACAATACGGCAGTGACTGCTTTCATTAAAGCGGTTGACAAGTTGCTGTCCAAATGTACCGGCATTGTAAATCACAATTCTCTTATCGTAATAAACCTTATCAAAAGTTGAAAAGCTATCTGCATCAGGTAATCTGCCACCGGAACGCATAATGCAAATACCTAGGACGTAGTCCGTAACTTGTTTTTTTAAAAGGTATTTTTCATCATACTTGGCAGCAAAACATAGAAGATAATCTGAAAGAGCCTTCAACTGCTTTTTTTCAACTGCAAAACCTGCAGTTTGCTTTAACATAGAATCCTCTCGTTGACGATAATGATATGCTGTACAGTCAGAAACACAAACACATCGGCTTTCCATAATTGCCGGATATGTAACAGCAGCATCTTCGCCAATTGAAATATGCTCGTCAACATTCATCTGTGACGTGAAAATAACGCTCCTCTTAAACAGCTTGTTCCAAACATAAGTAGTAATACCTAAGAGATAAAAAGCTCCGTCTGAGAGCATTTTTTTCTTTAAATCGTCAAGCGCCTCTTCGCGATATACACCAACAGGGTACTTATTGTAAATAAGAACACTTTGCTCGAATAGATCGCGAGTAAAACCAGCGCAAACAACGTCCGCATCATTATTCAACGCATCATCAACCATCCGGTTAACAAAGTCCTTTTCAATCCAATCGTCACCGTCTACATAGCCGATATAATCTCCTGAAGCTTGCTCAAGACCGGCCTTTCGCGCAGATACTAACCCGCCGTTATCTTTATGAATAACCTTGATACGATTGTCCTTTTTCGCGTATAAATCGCATATTTGCGGACAACGGTCATCGCTGCCGTCATTTACAAGAATAATCTCAATATTCCTGTATGTTTGGTGAATGAGGCTTTCTATACAAATACCAACATATCTTTCAATCCGATAAATCGGCACAATAATTGTTACCAAAGGC
>OMQZ01000014.1 GCA_900313355.1 uncultured Rhodospirillaceae bacterium | reverse complement strand
TTTAATTGGCGCGCCCGGCGGGATTCGAACTCACAACCTTCTGATCCGTAGTCAGATGCTCTATCCAATTGAGCTACGGGCGCATCTAAAGTGTTTTTCTTATTAAACTAAATTATTCTTATTTGCAAGCATTATTTTCTATTTTTTTAAAAAATTTTTCAAAACCCTTAATTACCTCTTGTTTTTTTTCGAATTTCCTTTATTAGTAAACTTTATAGAACGTTCTTTATTTAAAAGGTCTAAAATTATGAAAAAATATGTTGCTTTTTCTTTTGCGCTTTTACTTTGCGCTTGTTCAACAGATGCGTTGTTTCCTAACACGGATAGAAATATTATCACAACGCCTGCTTCTCAAAAAGTTACCCTTCCCTCAAAAACAGGCACGGTTGTCGGTGATCGCGTTATCTCATATAAAAATGAGCTTAATGCCATTCGCTCTGATATGAATAAGTTGACCTCTGAGTTTTCAAAATTAAAAGAATCATCTCAAAAGTCAGCTCAAAAATATCATGAAATCGTCGCCGAAATGGAAACAAAACTCAGCCTTGGCACAACACCTTCCAATCCGCAGATGGTCGCTTTGTATAACAATGCGCAAAATGCTCTTCAAGATGCCGATGTCAACACGCAAAACTTAAACAACGTTGTGGCTGAAGTTTCGGCTTTGGGTGCAAGTTCTGCCGTTTTGGCACAAAACATCAAATCAACATATGCCGTTCCCGGCGCTTTGGATGAAGATCACGCAAACTTGCGCATTCTTGAAAACGGCACGGAACAAACAGCTGTTGCCCTTAAAAATTTGCTTTCCGAGGTCAATAAAGATGTTCTCTCTCAAAAAACATCTACAGACAACGCAAGAGCTCAATTGTTACGCTTAAACGATGCGGTCGCCAGAGGAAATTTTAATTTTGCCGGCCCATCCGTTGTGCCGGCGTCATCTGCTGTCTCAGCTCCCCTGTCTCAAAGAACATTTTCTGAGCCCAAACCCGTTAATTCAGAACTTATTGATATAGACTTTTCAAATGAGAATGTTGACTATCTTTCAAATCTCGAATCGGCTATTCACAATGCGCTCTCCTTTAACCCGAATGCAAAATTTTTGGTTAAAGGCGTTAACCCAAAGGGCAAAAAACTTTCATCTGATGATGCCAAAAAATATGCGGCTGACGTCTTTGCAGATATGATTTCTCTCGGTGTTTCGCCTGAAAAAATAAATTTATCTGCGTCTCAAGATAACCTCTTGACAACCCCGCATGTTTTAGTGTATATTAAGTAGTGAAAATAAATATTTTTTCATCTCCTCCTTTCAGCCCTTGTTTGATTTTTCAAGCGAGGGCTTTTCATATTACCTAACCATACATGAGAAAACTTTGGGGTTTGCGCTTGCTTTAGTTCCCCATTATACACATTTCTTATCTTGCGGATATCAACGAAATTGATGAAATTGTATCTCCCATTCCGACAAGCGTGATGGGTTTTTCAATTAAAATTGTCGGCACAGCAATCAAATCCCACATTTTATAACGGCCCAGACCTGAAACGACCAAATCAGGCTGTCCTAAGGCTGTCGCCAAACTGTCGAGCTCAATTAAACCAACGTCCGAAACTTCGTGTTTTACGGATTTAATGCTTTTCGAATCGACTTCTCCTGTTTTTGCCTTCGACGCACTGACAACCGATGCCGTCATCATCCCTTTCAGGTTTTCTTGCGGCGAAATTTTAAATCCTTTGTCCTGCAAAGTTAAATAAAGGCCGAACATATGTAGTTGTATACGTTCGACCCCCGTTTTTTCTTTAATTTTAGACAGGGCTTTAAGCAAATTTTCAGCCGTTGTCTGTTCACGGCAACGCTTTGCTAAAGCCTTTTGATCCAAAACTTCAAGCAAATCCATCGTTTCGCGCTCATTGATGCCGATTGATGAAGCAAGAGGCAACAGTTTTTGGGCAATCGCTTTTCTGATAATCAGGTCTTGTGTTGACGCAACTTCCAAATGAAAGATTGTGTTCGGCGCGGTCTTTTTCCATTCTTTTATGCGCTGTGCAACTTTGTCTATTAAGGCTTCGCCGTCATTATTTGAAAGCAATGCATGGAAGCCCGACAAAACCACAAAATCAAGTTTTTCTTCTTTGATTTTTTCCATATAATTTTCATCTAAAACTAATTTTAAGTTGAGCGGATCATATGTCGCAATAAAACGATTGGCCTTTGGTGTTTTGAAAATTTTCCCCTCAATTTCAATCGTATCTGACCGCTTAAATTCGATGATCCAGTGCATGAGCGGCAAATCTTTTGAGCGATTAATCTGATAAGCCGGTTTCATCTCGCCTTTTGCATCAAATGAAAGCAGATTATCATTTTTTGCAAATTGTTCAGCTTGAATTGCCGGCAAAGAATTGGCGTGAACAAAAACCTTTTTTACCCCGACGGTTGATAAAACGTTTGCCATAATACCGCCCTGTCCGCCGATTTGCAAATAGTCATATCCGATTTGTTTTTTTATCCAATCATAAACTTTTTTATTTTCGCAAATCCATTCTTCGGCAATACCGTATCTAAAACTTTTAAAAACACCTTTTACAAAATCTTTTTCATCTAAAATGCGACATCTTTCGATGTTTTCAAGCTCTTTCAAGCTCAGTTTTGTTTTTTTGATCAGCTCAGATAATTTTTCACCGGTTATTTTGTAAATCGCATCAATATTCGCATTAAAACCCGTGGCTACACCTTTTACTTTTTTGATTTTTTTTAATTGTTCTTGAACAATCTCATAATTTTTTTCCCATTTCTTTTTTAATATCGGCGTATCCATATTCTGTTCTCCCTATTTTAACGTTTGTCTTTTAAACACAAAAACCATTTATAAGAGTTGACGCCGCCGCATTTGTCACAAAAAGGTTTCCACTTCAAGACTTCCTGACCACAATGCGAACAAACCCATACATTTTCGTTCGGACAATCCTTTTGCCTTTTTTCCCAACTTTGCGCAGCATCAAAATTCTTGCTGACTGTTTTTTCATATTGGCTCATCAAATGTGCAATTTTCTTTGTTGCCGGATTGTTAATTAAAAAGATTTCCATTTCCGATTTTGCTTTATCCCACAACTTTGCTTTCATATCAAGTTCGGCTAAAATCAGATTATTGAGCGAAAGTTCTTTTGCATTCAGCATCGCAAAATTTTCCATGCGTTGCACTCTTTCAAGAGCCGAATCGTCTTTATAAAGTTTCATATACGCTTTAGCCACTTCGTATGTCGGCGAAATTCTCCAAATGCTTTTGAGGATTTTATCAGCTTTGTTGATTTGCCCTTCGTTTTCATAAAACTTTGCAAGCTCTACCGCAGCCGGCTCAAATGACGGATCCGCATCATATGCTTCTGTCAGATATTTTAAAAATTTTAGCGTTTCGTTTTGTTTTTTTGCTTCCAGCGCTTGTTCATAAAATGCAACGGCTTTCATTGAACGATATTTTTCAGGTGTTATCATTTTTTTGTTTTTACCTGCTTCCAAAACTTCGCTTGCACCTTTCCAATCTGAGGCTAAAGCCCTTAAATTAAATGTGTTTTCAATCACCCAATATAAATCTTGCCTTGTTTGAAAAGCACGGTTTGCACTCTCAAGTGCTTTTGCAAAATCCTTTTTCTTTGCTGATGTTTCGACGAGAGCTTTTAGTCCGACAAGTTCCGAATCCTTATTTTTCATCAACTTGTTTGAAAGTTTTTCAAGCGCATCAAAATTTTTTTCGCCTTTTAATATTTTCAGTTCCAAAACGTCAACAATTGTTCCCTGTCCTATTTTCGACTCGACAATTTTCAAGTTTTTTCGCGCCGTTTTCATATCGCCTTCCGTCGTGGCGATCATTGTTTTTAACAACGCAAACATAGCCTCATCGACATCATTTTTTTTGAGCTTTATTTTGTTTTGTATCTGTGTGCTTTTTTTCACACTCTCACTCATTTGTTTTGTTATCAAACATTTAAGCCCCGCACTCAAAGCCATCATTCCAAACATTATCAAAAACATTACAAAACATAAAACCCAAAGCGGTATGCTCATATTTATCCTAAACCAGTTTATCTGAGCAGCCCCGTTTTGATCTAAAGCCCAAACGCCGAAAATAACCAAAAGAGAAAAACAAATAAGGGGTAGAATGTGCTTTTTCATTTAAAACTCCTTTAGTCCGCCTGTTTTAAGCTTTCTGTTTTCATGGCCCCAAGCGTTAATGCTTTAATTTTGTTCATTTCCTGATTAAAAGTTTTTTCGCTGCGCACTTGTTCTTTCCAAATTTCAAAATCTTCTGTTTGATATTTTTGGTCTTTTTCCATTTTGAGCATTGCCGCATCAAAATCGCCCTCTCTGACAAGGCGATAAACCTCATCTGCCAAAAGTTCGCTGCCTTCCTCGCTTTTTGCGTTTGTTTTTTCAATCACAACCAAATTTTTAAGTTTTTGAATTGTTTTGTCTTTCCAGTCTTGCGCGGTTTGAATATTTTGACTGTCTGTCGTTTGTTCCACTTTTTTTAAGAAGTTTTCTTCATAAAGGGTTGTAAATTTTTCGATTAAATCTTCTCTTAACGGCAGTCCTTTTTCTGCAAACGATGCAATGATTTCCGCACTTTTTTGAACAGATGTTCCCTTGCTTAATTCTTCGAGCACAGACGCTTCATAGACAAACGGACGAGAAGATTTTGCAGCCTCCTGCGTTAATGTGGCAGCTGTTAAGATAAGTGCATTTTGGGATGTAACCTGCCCCAAATTTTTCACACTTGTTTCAAGCCTGTCAAGTCTTTCGACGGCGCCCATCAATGCTGAAACAGAAGCTTTAGAGTCTAAAATCTCGCCGGTTGATTTGCTTTTTTCTTCAATTTTTTCGTTAAGCGCGGCGAGTTCTTTTAAGTTGTTGTTTTCTTTTAAATTATTCATTTTATTTTCAAGCGCATCTATTTTCGCTTCAAGCCGTTTTATTTGAGAAGAAGCGCCCTCATTTTGCCCCGTTATTAATGTATGGCTGTTTTCAAAAAGCACATATCCGCCGCCGACCAACAAGAGCAAAACAATCGCTCCTAACGCAAGCGTTTTTGTGTTCGATGACTTTTTTGGTTGTTTTTCACTCATTTTCTTTACCCCCATATACATATAATCCTTGGCAAGTTTATTTTTATAGTTTATAGTGCTAAAAAATTTTTCGCAATAAAATAGTATTTGGATTGTGCAAATGATTGTTTTAGGAATAGAGAGCAGTTGTGATGAAACGGCTTGTGCGCTTGTTAACCAAAGGCGCGAAATACTTGGTCAAGCCCTTTTGAGCCAAGAAGAACACCATGCGTTCGGCGGCGTTGTTCCGGAGATTGCCGCGCGTGCTCATTTGGAACATATTGACGATATTATTGCACACGCCGTCAAAAATGCCGGAATCGATTTTCAGGATATTGACGCGATTGCCGCCGCTTCCGGTCCCGGCTTAATCGGCGGTGTTGTTGTGGGTGTCATGGCGGCAAAAGCGCTTGCCCTTGCGCTTAACAAACCTTTTATAGCCGTCAATCATTTGGAAGGTCATGCCTTGTGCGCAAGGCTTTCAAATGATGTGTCATACCCTTATTTGCTCCTTTTGGTTTCGGGCGGACATTGCCAAATTTTGGTTGTCAAAGATGTCGGGGAATATGAAAGACTCGGCACAACGATTGACGATGCCGCCGGCGAAGCTTTTGATAAGGTTGCTAAAATGCTGGGTTTGGGTTATCCGGGGGGACCTCTTTTGGAAAAAGCCGCCTTGTCGGGCAATGCGAATCGCTTTACATTACCTCGCCCGCTCATAAATTCAGGTGATTGCAACCTTTCTTTTTCAGGTCTTAAAACAGCCGTTCGCAAGATTATCGAATCGTATAGCGAAGACGGTGATATTGCACATGCTGATCTTGAGCTTCAAGACATTAATGACATTTGCGCTTCTTTTCAATATGCCGCAACCGATTGCTTGGTTCGAAAACTCAAAAAAGCGATTGATCTTGTCAAACAAAAATATCCGAATGCGAAACACCTTGTCGTTTCAGGCGGTGTTGCGGCGAACACCTATTTAAGAAACGCCTTAAAAAATCTTGCTGACGAATCGGGTTTTATTTTTGCC
>OMQZ01000044.1 GCA_900313355.1 uncultured Rhodospirillaceae bacterium | reverse complement strand
TCAGGTGCCAAAACCATATAAGTCACACCGAAAGCCGTATCCGGACGCGTTGTGAAAACGGTCAGCTTATCATCTCCGAACTCAAAATCGAGTTCAGCACCTTCTGATCTTCCGATCCAGTTAATTTGTTGCGTTTTAACACGATCAATAAAATCGAGCCCCTCCAAATCATCAATCAGGCGATCGGCATATTTTGTGATGGCAATCATCCATTGTTCTTTGTTTTTATGAACGACTTCCGCGCCGCAACGCTCACAATGTCCGTTCACAACTTCCTCATTTGCCAAACCGACCTTACAACTCGGACACCAGTTAATGGCGATTTTATCTTTATAAGCAAGCCCGTGTTTATAAAGCTCTAAAAACATCCATTGTGTCCACTTATAATATTCGGGACTTGAGGTATCAATACATCTGTCCCAATCGAACGAAAATCCGAGTGATTTTAATTGACGCGTAAAGTTTTTAATATTTTCAGCCGTCGAAATCGCCGGATGAATACCTGTCTTAATTGCATAATTTTCTGCCGGCAATCCGAACGCATCAAAACCCATCGGATATAAAACGTTATACCCCTGCATCCTCTTTTTGCGAGATATCACATCAAGTGCCGTATAAGATCTCGGATGACCGACGTGCAATCCTTGCCCTGAAGGATACGGAAATTCCACCAAAGCATAAAACTTTTCTTTTGTATGATCTATATCGACATGATAAACTTTTTCATCATCCCAAATTTTCTGCCATTTTTTTTCAATGGCCTTAAAGTTATATCTGTCCTCTAAAGCCCATGTTTTCTGCCATTCTTCAAAAGTTTCTTTCCCGTTATAACGCGCCTTCCCTGTCATCTTAAATCGTTCTCCAATTTGTCTTATCAATTAAAAGTTGCCTTTAATATTAGACCAAACAAGAGCGCAATACAAGCACAATCTGTTATTTTTTATACACTTTTTCCTTGCAAAAAACGGATAAAGCATTTAATTTTTCTATCAGAAAGGAAAATAAATGTCTCTTCGGCTTCAATGCGTTCAAACCTTAAAAAAAATTTTGGAAGAAAAAGTCTTTTTCAACACCTTAAAATCAGACTTTAAAGTGCAGGACACCGCTTTTGCGAACAAACTCGTTTTAACGGCCCTCCGTCGCAAAACCGCCGTTGACAAGCTTCTTTCTTCAATACTCACAAAAAAAATCCCGAACAAAGACAAGATCTTAAAATACGTTCTTCTTGCCGGCTCAATCGAAATTTTATATATGGACACCCCTGATTATGCCGCCATAAATGAATATGTCGAAATCTCAAAAAAGCTTACCGGAAAATTTTCATCTTCTATGGTTAATGCTGTTTTGCATAAAGTCGCTTTGCACAAAGATGACATGAAAGACAAAGCACTTTTCCCGAAAAATTTCTTTGAAATCTTAAAACAAGATTACACAAAATCTCAAATTTCTTCAATGCAGCAAATGCTCTTAATTGAACCCTCTATTGACATATCCCTTAAAGAAAATCCTGATTTATGGGCTCAAAAATTAAATGGTATTTTGTTTGAAAACGGCTCGATTCGCCTAAGCTCTATGAGCTCAAATCTCACATTCATCGATGGCTATAACGAAGGCTCATGGTGGGTACAAGACTTAGCCGCCTCATTACCAATATGTTTTTTTGAAAAACTCAAAGACAAAAAAGTTCTAGACGTATGTGCGGCCCCCGGCGGGAAAACGGCTCAACTTCTTTCAAAGGGGGCTCTTGTCACAGCACTCGACATCAGTGCCGAACGCCTAAAAACACTAAACGAAAACATAACCCGCTTAAAATTGGAAAAAAACCTCACAACCATTTGCGCTGATGCTGAAGAATATCTTGACACTTCATCAGAGTTGTTTGATTTTATTTTGCTTGATGCGCCTTGCTCGGCAACGGGAACTTTCCGAAAGCACCCTGAAGTTCTTCATTTCAAAACCCTAAATGATATCAACAAACAAGCACAAATTCAAAAAACACTTTTAGAAAAGTCATCTCACCATTTAGCTCCAAACGGTCAACTTCTTTATTGCACATGTTCCATCTCAAAAACCGAAGGAGAAAAACAAATCTCCGAATTCTTAAGCTCACATCAAAATTTTAAATTAACGCCCTTGTCGCTCAAATCATTAAAACAATACAATGCCAAAATTATAGATAAAAACGTCATTGATAATCAAGTTTTAAGAACTTTACCATATCATAATAAAAACGAAGGTGGTATGGATTCGTTTTTTGCCGCCTGTCTGACGCACAAAAATTAACGGAGAAACACTCATGTTGTGGCCTCTTATATATTGTATGGTTCTATTCTTGTTAACATATATGTTAACAACGCTCAATGCAAAATATTTCAGCCGTTGGAATGCGACAGATCCTGTTTATACCCTGCGCCATGACCCGTTTATATATATTTTTTCCCTTATGCTTCTCGGCACATTTTTGATTTATTTTGTAACTCCGGATTATAGCGATTCCATCTCCCCTCTGCGTTTTTCACAACTTGTCATAAGCGCTTTATCGTCTTCATTCCTTTATTTTTTCCTTTTATATTTTTTCAAAGATAATCGCCCGATTCTCACTTCTGCACTCACTTTTTTAGGAACCCTTGTTTGCGCATCTTGCATAAACTTTGAAAACTCCCCATTAAACGGCTATCTTCCCGCCCCTGTTCAAATTATCTGTGTCGCATTATTTATCTCGTGCGTTGCCTTATCATCAAAACTTTTAATCGGACTGCCTTCTATATTTAGCCTGTTCATCAGCTCTTCCCTTTTAGGCATTATTCTTCTCTCGTTTTTAGGAGGTTTGCCGATTCTTTATGCCTTATTTGCTGCCTTTTTCTTGGGGATTTGGGTTGCTGTTTACCAATCTGATAAATTTGAAAGAAACATACAACTAAACGCACAATCTCTTTCAATCACAACTCTTTTTATATGCACCCTCTTTGCGCATGCGATCAGTGAGTTTTCCGGCCCTTCTGTAATGATATTGACATTTTATCCTCTCAGTGAGCTCATTTGCGCCCTCTTTGTCACATATATTTTGCGCAAAAAAGAAAACGAATTATATCTCAATGCCTCCTATTTTCACGGTTATCAAAGAGGTCTTAGTCTGTCGGTACTCCAAAGTTTGGTATTTAAGATCGGCGTCCTAAACATTATCTTATCTGCTTTCCAGCTCCACTCTGTTAATGCATTCACCTTACCCATTATCGCCTTTGTCTTAAATCTCTGGCTGATTTCAAAATTATATTATACCGACACACAAATGCCTTCTTTCAAACAAGCCAGCCAACAGGTATACCAAAACATTAAACAAGATCTCAAAACCATCAAAAGAAACATCAAAAAGGATTAAAAATGTTTTGGCCATTTAAAAAGCATCAAACTCCGCCGTCAGCTCAAGACAAAATTTCCTCACTTTCTCCGCTCAAAGTGGTGATTGTCGGTTCAGATGCTTCTTTAACCTTACCTGTCAAAGAAATCATATCCGGTGGCTTAAAAAAAATTCCGTTATTTTTAATTTCGACACAAGATGAGCAATTTGTTGAAGACTTCTTAAACCTAAACAACCAAAACTTTTTTGATTTTTGGGATAGCGGCATCAAAACCCTTAAACAATATCAAGCAGATGTTTTGATTTATCTTTATCCTGAACAAAACAATATTCGTCTTAATTTCCAAACCGAAAAAATGTACCAAACAAGCGATCCCGTATTTTTTTCGCTGCTTCAAGGGCTTTATCTGCCGACCTCCTATTTTACAAAACCTGAAATCCCCTCTCAAATAGTAAATTTAATTGCGGCAACGCTTCTTTCTCTAAATCTTGAGAAAGACGAAAGATATCTTGCTCCTCTTGAGCAAATTGTCAAAATCCTGAGCAAAAACAAAATTCCTGAAGGCATCGATAAAAAATTTATCTCAGAAATGCTCAATCTGTTAGCTCTAAACTATATCTCAACAAAAACATCTCATTTTGAAAAACAAGATTTTAAGCTGGTCCTTAATCTCATAAATTTTGCATACAAAAACACCAACTTAGCCTACGATTCTTTGTGCGAAGGTTTTTTGCTCACGACACTTGGTCAGGCTTACCAATGCGCATTAACCGGAAAAAAAGCCGATTCATACCAGTTAACACAGCGCGCCATTGAAAGTTATAAAAAAGCTCTGAAACATTTCAGCCGCTACATATTTCCGTATGATTATGGTCGCTTATGTTTAGCATTGTCAGATTTATATTTCAAATTTTTTCAGCTGTCTGCTGATAATCAAACACTTCGTGACACAGTCTTTTATTTAAGAGAAGCCGAAAAAATATTCACCCCAACCGTTTTTCCAAATCTTTGGGCAAAGATACAACATCTTTTGGCATCACATCTTTCAATTTTGAGCTCTCATTCAAACAGCGTTGAAATTGCAAATCTGGCCATTCAAAAATTCCAAAACGAACAACGCATTTTCTCAAAACAAACTCATCCTCAAGAATGGGCGAACATTGAAATACAAATTGCAAACATTCTTTATTATTTAGGTAAAAATAACTCGAGCAAATCTCTTTTGGAAAAATCGATTAACCATTTCAGTTATGCTTTTGAAATATATGATCTTATTCATCAAAACGATAAAACGCTTGAAATTGAAACATATATCCAAAAAGCTGATGAAGAAATAATGCGTTTAAATTAAAAATAAACTCTTGCATAAATGATTTTTTTATTTTAAGAAAGAAACACATTGGAGAGATGGCAGAGTGGTCGAATGCGGTTGACTCGAAATCAATTGTGC
>OMQZ01000012.1 GCA_900313355.1 uncultured Rhodospirillaceae bacterium | reverse complement strand
TTCTTACAGTTTAACCTAATTTTTAATGAAGTCTAGATTTTTTTAAACGAAATAAACGGAGAAAATCATGCTTTTCAAAAAAAGCGGTGTTTGGGAAATCGAAAAAAACTCAAAATTTTCGGAGCGCGTTTTAGTGCTTTCCGTGCCGTCTGCAATCGTTTTTATGTTGCTCGTTGTTTTGCAGTTTTTGTCACCGCTTTCGGCTGTGCTTTCTTATGGGGCAATCGTTATTTTCAATATGATTTTTTTATCGCCGATTTCAATTGAATTACAGCGATTGAAAAAATACATCAACAATTTGGCGCAAGGAAACCTTGAAAAAGAGGTTGATCTTTCAAAAACGGAAGCAAGAGAAATTGCTGATGCCATCAACTCAATGCACCGATTCTGGGTGGCAAAAACGGACGCATTGGAAGCAAAAGCAATGTCGGACGCTGCCGTTTTGGACACACTGCCCGACCCGATTTTAATGATTGATCGCTCAGGAAACATTTTGGGCGCGAACTACTCGGCACGCAAGCTGTTAGGAGATAATATCGCAGACAAAAACATTGAAAATGTTTTTGATTCAAACAATTTTATTGAAGCGGTTTCAAAAGTCTTAAAAAAAGAAAGTGAGGCTGAAAATTTAGCGTTTTATGCGGCTGCACCGCTTGATAAAAAAATTTATGCTCATATCAAACAGCTCCCGTGGTTTTCAAAAGGGCGCGCGGTTGCCGTTGTGTCGCTATACGATTTAACAAAGGCAATGACGGTTGAAAAAATGCAATCAGACTTTGTGGCTAACGCAAGCCATGAACTCAGAACGCCTTTGTCGGTTATTTCGGGCTTTATTGAAACGCTTCAAACAACGGCAAAAAATGACGAAAACGCAAGAGAACAGTTCTTAAATATCATGAAAGAACAAGCTTCATTTATGTCATCTTTGATTGAAAATCTGCTCTCTCTTTCAAAGATTGCGATGTCTCAAGATGAACTGCCGACCGAAAAAACAGATATCATCAATGTTGTTGAAAATGTTGCGCAAGCCTTGGAAATGAAGGCAAAAGATCGCTCAATGAACATAAAAATAGAAAAACCCGCACGGTTGAAAAAAATTATTGCCGATTCGGGACAAATCAAACAACTTGTTCAAAACCTGACAGACAATGCCATAAAATATGGCTTGATGAACAGTGATGTAACGATTAAAATTAAAGAAGTTGAGAAAATACCGAATTCAAAAACTTTTAATGTGGCGCAAGGCAAAGCGGTTTGTATCGCAATCAATAACAAAGGTCCGAAAATAAGTCCGCAGGACTTGGCAAGGTTGACGGAACGTTTTTATCGCCTGCAGGAACACAAAAATTTGGGCATTAAAGGAACGGGATTAGGTCTTTCAATAGCCAAACAGATTATGATGCGCCATAAAGGGAACCTAACGGTTTCATCAACAGCTCATAACGGAACAACATTTACGGTTTATTTGCCGATGGAACTGAAAAACTAAGCTAAAAAGCTCTAAAAGCAATCTAAAAGAGCATCCATCACCTTTTCAAACTTTTGAAGATGCTTGTAAAAAAGCCAGCTCTTTCTTGGCGATTTTAATATTTTGGATTTTGAGCGTCTGGTCGCAAGCCTTAAAAAATAAAGACAAATCCCATATTCCCACTCGGCCTTGCCAAGATGAAAGCGTTGCTCGAAAAAATGAACACTTGAAATAAACTTCTTTTTATTGAAAAACCAGATGCTGCGCTGCAAGAGGATAGATAAAACAAATTGAGCCAAGTCTTCTGAAAGATAACCTTCACGCACCATTTCAAAATCTAAAAAGAAAAGTTTTTGCTCTTTGTTTAAAATAAAATTGTTCGGTCCCGTGTCGCCGTGAATAACAACGGGCTTTTGATTAAGGCTTGGCACGCGCTGATATATCTTTTGTAATGTTGAAAGAATTTTTTGATGATAAAAAGCAAAAAGCGCGTTTGATGAATAGTCTGCTAAATTTTGTTTTGTTTTTGAAAAGAGACTTTGAGGATCAAGCTTTTCAGATAAAAAACTTGTGTCGGCAAAATGGGCGGAAATAAGATTTTGATAATTATCTGAAATTTGAGAAAGAACGTCGTCTTTTAAATCAGAAGATGAAAGTTTTCGCCCATCGATGAAGTCCATCAAAAAAAGAATATGATCATCAAAAGAAAAAAAGCGGTTAAAAGAAAGGTTCGCGGCACAAAGGTTCGAAACGGAGGCGATACTTTCATAAATAAGCAAAAAACGCTTAGCTCTTTTGAGTTTTGAGCCGTCAAAAATTTTAAGAAGATAATTCTTTCGCTCGGTTGAGATTTTATAATTAAGCGATGCACCGCCGCGATTGAGTGCTTTTGTGCGAACAATCGGTGTTCTTAAAACATTGGTTTCTAAAAAAGTTTTTAGTTTGTCATTTATTTTATAGTTATTCATGGAAAACATAATATCAGAGTTTATGTTTTTTTTAAATCACAATTTGTGCTTTTTTATTTTAATCATCATTTATTGTCTGGGAAATAATACCCGTTGTTAAAATTTGGGGTAATATAAGATAATCTTTGCTGTCTTCGGGATAAAAAACATACAAAGGGACACTGCTTCGCCCATATGATTTTAAGGCATCAAAAATTTGAGAATCTTGGTTTGTCCAGTCTGCTTTTAAGAGCAAAATTTCATTTTCTTTAGCCGCATTAAGAAAGGATTCGGAGTTCAAAACAGTGCGCTCATTGAGCAAACAAGTCAAACACCATTTTGCCGTAAAATCAATAAAAACGGCGTCTCCGTTTTCAAGAGCTTCTTCTAAAGCTTGAGGTGTGTAAGGCTGCCATAAATCAGATGATTTTGGCGTATTAAGTTGGTGATATAAAACCCAGCACAACCAAAAAATTGTTAAGAAAACAGGCACAGATAAAACATATTTAACGGTTTGCATCCACTTACCGGGCTTGGGAATAAATCGCTTTAGAAAGTTCGGAAACATCTCAAGCATTGCAAAAGGCAGTGCATAACCGAGCCCTAAAGCAAGAAAAACCGGAAAATAAATCTTCGGACTTTCAAAAAGAGCATAACCGACGGCAGCACCCATAAACGGACCGGTGCAAGGGCTTGCAATCAAAACGGCAAAAAATCCGGTGAAAAAAGAATTCAAAGAAGAAAGTTTTGAAAAAGTGTTTAAAAACGGAACATTAAAATGAATGACATCAAATATAAAGAGCAAAATCAAAACAAATAAAACAATCATAATAAGAACAAAAATCGGGCTCTGAAGCTGAAAACCCCAACCGAGTGCGGCACCGCCGGCCTTTAATACAAAGAGCAAGCCGGCGATAAGCAAGAAAGAAAAAACAACACCGGCCGTGTATGACAGCGCTTTCAAAATATGCTTGTCGTTTGAATGCACGCTTTGTGCCATAGAAAAAGCTTTAAGGCTCAAAACAGGAAAAACGCACGGCATCAAATTAAGAACCATGCCGCCCAAAAAAGCAAAAAGCAAAATAATAAAAATGTGGGACATTGACAATGTCAAAAAAGCTTTATAAGCGCCGTTTGGCGTAATGAAAATGCCAAAAGAAGGAAGCTTGTCTTTTTGCGTTTTAATAACAAGCCGGTCTTGTTTGAGAAGGTGGTTTTGACCTTTTTTAAAGAACATAAGCTGTTCTTCATCAGCATTGAAAATTCCTGCTTCGGAGGCAATAAAATATGAAATGTCGTCGGGCAAATCTTTAACAAATAAAGTCATTTCGCCGTTTTTAATTCGGGTCGGAACAGGTTTTTCAAGAAGTTTCGGGAAAGTTTTTAAAGCATTTTCAAAGTATTCATCAAAAGAAGGGGTTGTTTGAACAGGAAGATCAAAAGAATCCTCTTGCGGTTCGCAATAATCGCGGCAGACTGTCCACGAAACCCGAACGGAAGGAGTATTCGAAAGATTTGAAAGGTGAAAAAGATAATAAGCTTTATCGGAAAAGCCGTATTGCGTTATGATATCCTGATAAACAAATTTTTGAGGAAAGCTTGTTTGGATAAGTTCTTCATCAGCTCCGGAAAAATAAAATTTTGTAGGAACTCCCGCATCTCCGGGGTTTTGCCATGAGATATGCCATCCGTCTTTTAACGAAAACTCAAAAAGAACATCTATTCCTGCGGTTGTTTTTTTTGTTTGTATATCTAAAGAAAGTTCTTCATTTTGAAAAACAAGATCGGAAGCATTTGCTTTGAAAATGAAGCAAAAGCAAACAAGAAAAGAAAAAAGAATATATCGTCCGATTTTTTTTAACAATTTTTTATCCCTTAGGCAACGTATCACTTAAAAGTAACAAAGCCGTTAACAAAATAAATTGATTAAAAAAATATGGCACTAAAGATGTTTTTTTCAAGATTTTTTTGTTCGTGCAATGGTTAAGGTGTCAACAGACTTTGCGCCCGCCTTGATTAAAACCTTAGCACATTCAAAAAGAGTTGCGCCTGTTGTCATAACATCATCAACAAGAACGATTCTCTTATCACAAACAGAGGATTTATCTTTTATTTCAAAAGCGTTTTTAAGATTCTTGAGCCTCTGTTTTTCTGAAAGGGATGATTGCGGCTTTGTGTTTTTGACCTTTTTCAAACAATTTAAATCAACAGGAACACAAACAAGTTTTGAAAGCTCTTTAGCCAAAAGGGCGGATTGATTATAGCGTCTTTTAAAAAGTCTTTGATAAGACAACGGAACGGGAACAATAAGATCAACACCGTTTTTGAAGATATCTTCGCCGCCTGTTTTGAGCCATTTGGCATATAGTTTGGAAAAGAAAATCTGATCATGAAACTTAAACCTGTGTAGCCCGCTTTTGAAAAAATCATCATAGATAACGGCGCTTCGATTAAAGCGGGTTATCTTTTTGTGCGCTGCACAATCGGCACAAACACGGCTTATGTTCGCATCTTTTTCGTTTTCAAAAGGTGCACCGCAAATATGGCAATAAGGGGCGCTGATAAATTCAATTTTGTTGAAACAATCTTCACAAAGAGCATCAGGCAGACAAACAATTTCGCCGCAATAAGGGCAACGTGGCGGTAATATGAGATTTAAAAATTTTTGAAAAAGAACTTTCATTTGATTTCTTTTAAGACATCATGCAAATCATCAATACTTTCGACAACAATAGCTCCGGCCTTCTTAAAAAGCTGTTTTTTGTCGTCGACCGTAACTTTGCCGTGCGTTAAAATGTCGCTTGCATAGCCCATATCGTCCGTAAAATTCTCAAAGCCTGTGATATAAGCGATAAGGGGTTTTTTGTTTTTTATGGTTTGGTAATAAGCTGCCGCCTTTTCTTCGTAAGCACCACCGAGCGCACCGATAAGGACAATAGCTTTTGTTTGGTCATCTTTGTGAAAAAGCTCCAAAACCTTGTCAAAATGACAGCCGGCAATCATATCGTCGCCGATTCCGATGACTGTTGACTGACCAAAACCCGCGCGGTTTGTTTCTAAAACGGCTTCGTAAGTAAGCGTTGATGAGCGTGAAACAATACCGATAGTGCCTTTTTGATGAATGTTTTGAGGAAATACGCCCAAACAAGCTTCGCCGGGGGTAATAATTCCGGGGGTGTTCGGACCGATTAAGATGGCGTTATGTGCCTTGACGGTTTTCTGGATTTCCAAAACATCTAAAATCGGCACACCGTAAGCAATCGAAACAATAAGCTTAATGCCGGCATCAAGAGCCTCGTTGATGGCAGATTTAACGCTTTTGGCGGGCACAAAAAGAAGACTGGCGTTGGCTTTTGTTTTCAACACGGCTTCTTTAACAGAGCCGAAAATCGGAACGCCTAAATGCGTTTGACCGGCACTGTGGGTTGAAACGCCGGCGACAACATTGGTGCCCATAGCGATAATGCGTTTTGTGTGGAAAGAGGCTTGAAGACCTGTAATGCCTTGTACTAAAACACGAGTATTTTTATCAACAAGTATGGACATCAATCGTTCTCTTTCATGGCGTGTGTGAGTTTAAGAGCAGCTTCTTGCAGGCTGTCGGCGGTTAAAAAATTAAAGTGGTGCTTTTCCAAAATTTCTTTGGCCGTTTCTTTGTTGGTGCCTTCAAAACGAGCCACAAGCGGAATATTAAGACCGATTTCGGAAACGGCGGAAATAATTCCGTCAGCAACCAAATCACACCTCAAAAAGCCACCTAAAATATTGATGATTATGCCTTCGACTTTGGGGTTTGTCATCATGATTTTTAAGCTTTGGGCAATCTTGTCTTCATCAACACCGCCTTTGATATTAAGATAACAGGCGGTTTTTTGATTCATCTGTTTTAAATAGTCATGAACGGCAAGAGCCAAACCGTCACCGTTGACAATAAGACCGATATTTCCATCTTCAAATTCGCGGTATTTAAATCCGCATTTTGACGCTCTCAAAACATTTTCACCGACTTCGTAGTCGTCATGCATGAAAACAACATCTTGATGGCGGAAAAGCGCATTATCGTCAAATGAAATTTTAGCATCAAGAGCAATAAAACGATTGTCTTTTGTGATGCCGACCGGATTGATTTCAAGCATTGTTGCATCAAGGCAAATAAAAGCTTTATAAAGGTTTTGAAGAAACGTTTTTAAGTCATCAAACAGATTTTCAGGCAAATTCAAAAAGCTCAGAACCCGCATAACATCACTCTTTTTAATACGCTCATTAAGGTCTAAGTTGATTTTTAAAATTAATCCGCTTTCTTTTTGAGCCAAATCAAGAATATTATCTGTTTCATTGGCAACCAAAAGGGTGATGCACGCCTCGATTCGGTTAATCACAAAACTCAAATAAAACAACTGTTTTGCAGGGCTGAATGTTTCAACATATATTTTACTGACAAGCTTGCCTTTAGGACCTGTCTGGGGGGTAACAAGCGTATGCCCGAGCATTTTTTGAGAAACAGTTATTAAGTCTTTGCGGTTTTTAATAAACATAATGCCCGATAAATTTTGGTCATCTTGGTCAAGAAAATGTCCTTTGGCGCGAGCACCTGCTTGAATCTGGGCTTTCAAAACCCATGGACCTTTGTCAGACAATAAAAGAGCATTTTTTTTAGCTTCAAGGGGGGTGTAGGCAACCTTGCCTTGAGGGACATTCGTTTTAAATTGAGAAAGAAGTTTTTTTGCTTGGTATTCGTGAATGTTCATTTCGGCTCTTATTTGTAATGCTCGGCATAATAACGGATTTTTTGCGTCATTGAAAACATACCGTTTCTACGGCTCGGGCTTAAGTGTTCTTCAAGACCGAGTTTAGCAAAAATTTTTTCGATTTCAATGTTTTTTATCTCGCTTGTGTCTTTTGCATTATAAACACTCATCAAAACAAAAATAATTCCCCTGACAATAATGGCATCACTGTCGGCCTTAAAATAAAACTTGTTGTCTTTAATTTCAGGCACAAGCCAAACTTGAGACTGGCAACCGCTGACCCTAAATGTTTCGGTCTTAAACTTTTCGTCTAAAGAAGGCAGGCTCTCGCCCAAATCAATAAGGTATTGATATTTATCTTCCCATGATTCTAAAAAAGAAAAGTTTTCAATTAAGGTTTCGATGCTTTCCATTTTTTTACCTCTAAAATAAATCAATCATGGCACGTCCCTCTTCGGTCATGCGCTCAATGGTCCATTGTGGTTCCCATACAACTTTGACTGTTGTCACGCCGGCCCCCTCAACATCAGCAACCGCTTGAGCGACTTGTGCAGGAAGGACGCCCGCAACCGGACACCCCGGCGCCGTTAAACTCATATCGATAAAAATATCGCCGTTTTCTTGTATATCAATATGATAAATAAGCCCCATGTCATAAACATTAATCGGAATTTCGGGATCATAAACCTGACGGATGGCCTCAATAATCGTTTCAAGTGAGGCTTTTTCCTGCCCTTTTTTTAAAGGTTCGCCCGCCGTTGCTTTATATTCGGCATTTTCTTTTTCTTGAACCATAGCCTCTAAAAGTTGGGCCTCGTTTTCATTTTCTTCGTCAGTCATTTTTAATTTCCTTTAATGGAGCTGTTATATATCAAAGATTTCAGATGTCAATTAAAAGAAATGCTTGGCTTTTTGCAAAGCCGAGAAAAACGCGTCTATGTCGGATTTTGTTGTGTATAAACCAAAAGAAGCGCGGCAAATTGAAGAATAACCCATGCGGTTAACAAGAGGTTCGGCGCAGTGATGACCGATTCGAATGGCAACGCCCTCATGCGATAAAACAAAAGCCAAATCTTGAGGATGTATAGAGCAAAAATCAAACGCCATAACAGAACCTTTGTCGGGCGCAGTGCCGATAATCTTAAAACCTTTTAACAGAGAGGCTTGCTCGTTAAAATAAGAAATGAGAGATGATTCGTGAGCTTGAATATCATCAAAACCGAGAGATAAAACATATTTGATTGCTTGAGCTAAACCGATAGCCTGAACAAAAGCGGGCGTTCCGGCTTCAAAACGAGCAGGGGCGGGAGCATAAGTTGTCTTTTGATAAGTGACCTTATCGACCATATCACCGCCTGTTTGATATGGGGGCATATCATTTAAGATGTCTGATTTTGCATACAAAACACCGATTCCCGTAGGTCCGTATAGTTTATGTCCGGAAAAAGCCAAAAAATCGCAATCTAAATCTTGCACATCGGCTTTTTGATGAACAATGCTTTGACAGGCATCAATTAAAACTTTTGCACCGACAAGATGTGCCGCTCGAATGATTTCTTTGACCGGAAAAACTGTTCCCAAAACGTTTGACATGGCGGTGACGGCAACAAGCTTAACTTTTGGATTTAAGCATTTTTCAAATTCTTCTTCGTTGTATGTTCCGTCATCATTTATCTTAAAAATTTTAAGCTTAGCGCCCGTCTTTTGAGCAACAATTTGCCAACAGACAAGATTGGCGTGATGTTCGGCCTCTGAAATTAAAACCTCGTCATTTAAAGAAAGATTGTTTAAGGCCCATGAAGAGGCAACAAGATTAATCGATTCGGTAGCGTTTCGGGTGAAAACAATTTCACTTGCTGATTTGGCATGAATAAAATTTTGGATGACAATACGCGCCTCTTCATAATACGAAGTTACGCGTTCGGCCATATCATAAAGCCCGCGGTGAACGTTGGCATAGGTTGTTTGGTAAATCTCGCATATTTTATCAATGACACATTGCGGTTTTTGAGCTGAGGCTGCCGTATCAAGATAAACAAACGGCTTTTTGCCCTGTTTTTTTGAAAAAACGGGAAAGTCGGCGCGTATGTCATCAACATTATACATTTTAATTTCCTTATGTGTGCTAATTTAGCAAGAATAAAAAAAAATTCAACCGTATTTTATCAATCAACTCTTTGGTTTGTTTTGAAAGATAAAATGGTTTTGTCTTGATCGATTGAAGGGCTTTGAGGCGATATTGGGGTAACGCCTTTTGCTTTAAGCCATTCTTCAAATGCGGGAATGTTTTCGTAAGGCAAAACAAAAGTTTTAAGACCATCACCATGAGCGGCAATCAAGATATTTTGATCTTTATCTTTTAACAAAGCATCCCAATACGAAGCTTTTTTAAAATTATCAAGCAAAAAACCATCCCTTTTAAGGTTCCAAAAGCAGACAAATTGTGCTTTGATGGTGTCTGTTTCAAGAAGCAACCTTGCGCCTACCGGGATTTGGGATTTTAATGTTTTTTGTTTGGTTTTCGGTTCTTTCTTGGCTTTTTTTTCGTTTTTTAGCGCTTGCTTGGTTTGGTATTCGGCTTTTATGGCTGAAAGTAAAGCTTTTTT